>JBKBUO010000042.1:0-4866 GCA_046290005.1 Archaeoglobaceae archaeon
ATCCTTGGAATCGATGAAAACACGAAGGAAACAGTTTCTCTTGCCATGAATGTTCCAAGCCAAAAAATGGGGAAAAAAGACATCGTGAAGGTTGAGGGTCTTTTTATAGGCGAAGAGAAGTTGAACAAGATCGCGTTAATTGCTCCGAATGCTACCATAAACTTGATAAAAGACTACGAGATCGAGAAGAAGTTCAAGGTAAAACTGCCAGAAGTCGTGAAGGGGATTCTGAAGTGCCAGAATAGAATGTGCATATCCAACGCAAGGGAGCCTGTTGAGAGCATTTTTTATGTGGGCATAAAAGAGAACGAAGTCGTCGCGAAATGCCACTACTGCGGTAGAAAGCTCGTTGACCTCGCAAAGTTCATCGTATAAGGGATAAAAAAATAGAACTGATCAACGCCTTCTCTCTAAGAAGTCTCCGATAATAGTGCCGACGATAAAGAAGAGTGCGAATATAACTGCGATTATCACGAAAGCAATCGTTGCTCCGATCGTCGTTCCGATCACCGAAATGCCCGGGACGAGGAGCCCGAGGACCAAGCTAAAGATGACACCAAGAATTACTCCCGCAACGACCCCCTTCTTCAGTATTGCAACCCTATCTTCTTTTCCCGGTCTCACGTAGCCGTAGATTATTCCGAGCAACAACAAAACGAGGACTATCCCGAGATCCCAAGCCATGGGGTAGCAAAAGCGAAGAACTATATAACTTTTTCCAGATCCAAAATAGTTATCAATTGGAGCACACTTCTGATATGTGGGTTGAGAGGAGGACTTTCAGAAGTCTCGATGGAAAAGAAGTCCCCGCTTTTTCTATACAAACGAGGGGAGAGAGTTCTTTAATCCTAATACACGGATTTTCTTCTTCGAAGTATGAGATGCTTGGAATCGCATACAGGATTGCGGAAAAAGGATACGACGCGTTTGCAATCGATATCCGTGGACATGGAGACAACGAGAACGAATTCGATGATAACGTTCTCGAAGACGTTGAAGGTGTCATTGAAGAGCTCAGAAAGAAATACGAAAAAGTTTTCACACTCGGACATAGCCTTGGTGGTTTGTTGAGCCTCAAAAGCTCTTCGGACTTTGCCTTCGCAATCTCCCCACCTTTGATGGCGAAAGTTGTTCCAGAAGTCGAGTTCATGCTCCGCGTTCACGCTTGTAAGGTCAGGGAGAGGGGGGATGCGATCTTCGAAATTCTGAGAAAACTAAATCCTCCCGAAAGAGAGAAGGATGCGATCGTATTTTATGGAAAAGGTGAGTCGGATGCTTTGAAGCTTGCGATAAGGAAGTGGGCGGAAGGTAGAGACGTGAAGCTCATCGAAATCGATGACATGCAGGCTTCTTTACCGCAAACGGAAGTAGATGCGGAAAGACTCAAAGTTTATGTTCCAAGATTTGTTAGCCACCAAGCTGTGGTGCATTCAAAAAAGTTAATCGAATTTCTTTGAATAAACAAAGCCCCTCTTTATTTCCTTCCTACTCAGTATTACGCCCGACGTGCTTCTTCGCTGGATTGGGACGTCTTCCACGCTCATCCTTATGCAATATCCATCTTTGCTCAGTAGGAAAAGGTCTCCTGAATCGCAGATCTCTGCAAAAGCAACTTTTCCAGTTTTCTCTGTCACTTTATAACCAACTATTCCCTTTGCTCCACGATTCATAGCTCTGAACTCTGAAAGATCGCACCGCTTTCCATACCCATTTTCGCTCACGATCAATATGTTTTTAGCTCTCCCAGATGTTAGTGAGGCAATTCTATCTCCTTCGCGCAAACTCATTGCAATAACTCCACGAGAACTTCTCGAGTAAATTGGAATCTTCTCAACATTCATCCTCAGCACATAGCCCTTTGAAGTTATGAGAAACACGTCTTCGCCTTTAAGCAAATCTGCAAAGGCTATTTTTTCAGTCGAAGCTACAATTCCCGCTCTTTTTGCGTTCTTGAACTCCGCAAGTGAGACCCTTTTGACATGGTTCTCCTCTGTCACGATGATCGCAAATCCCTCGAAGTCTTGAACTCCGAATGCGGAGACGATTTTTTCATCTTCAAGTCTTATAAATTTTTTCAACGAAACTCCATTCGCAGTTCTATCGAGCTTCGGAATTTCTTCCGATTCAATCCAAAAGGCTTTTCCACTGTCAGTGAACATCAAAATCTTTTCATTGCTTCTACAAGTTGTAAAAACCGCTATATCGTCGTTTTCATCAATTTGCATCGCTAAAACTCCTATTCCCCCTCTTTCCTGTTTTCTAAACGCATTCAAATCGACTCTCTTTGCCAATCCCATAGAGGTTACGATCAGCATAATCTCCTCGATCTCCTTCAAATCCTCCGCTCTTTCGAGTATTTTCGTTCTTCTCTTGTCACCATACTTCTCCTTTATTTCCATAGTCTCCTTTACTATGATTTCGTCGATCTTTTTCGGATTGGCGAGCGTTTGTTCCATATCTGCGACGTTTTTTACAAGCTCTTCGTGTTCAGCGATCAAAGCTTCGATTTCGAGGCTTGTCAGCTTTTGTAACCTCGTTTGAAGGATTGCCTCAGCTTGCTCTTCGCTGAGACTGAATTTTTCCATCAAGGACTTCTTGGCTTCTGACGGTGACTTCGAGGCCCTTATAATCGCAATGGTTTCATCGAGGTTCTCAATCGCCACCTTAAGACCTTCAATTATGTGTAGCCTTTCCTTCGCCTTCCTTAGCTCGTGCAGAATTCTTCGTTTTGTAACTTCTCTTCTGTGCTCAACGAAGCACTTTATCAGATCAAGGAGGTTCATCAACTTGGGTTCGTTGTTTTGCAGAGCGAGCAAGATAACTCCGAAGGTAGTTTCAAGGTTGGTGTGTGCGTAAAGTTTTCTAAGAGCTGAATTCGCAGATCCTTTAAGCTCGAGCACGATCCTTATCCCTTCTCTATCAGACTCATCTCTAATCGCCTTCACTTCCTCCATCTTTCCCTCCTTGACCAACTCCGCAATGCTCTCGATCAAACGAGCTTTGTTGACCATGTAGGGGATCTCCTTTATCACGATCCGATCCTTCCCAACTTCAACTGTTCCACGGACAACGATTTTTCCCCTTCCCGTTCTATATGCTTCTTTAATGCCGTCTAATCCGATTATTTCACCACCAGTGGGGAAATCGGGACCTTTTACAAAACGCATTAAGTCTTCGATCGTCGCATTTTGGTTTTCAATGTAAAAGATTATAGCATCGCAAACCTCTCCGAGGTTGTGGGGAGGAACGTTCGTAGCCATCCCAACTGCGATTCCGCTTGAGCCGTTCACGAGCAGATTTGGAATCTTTGCAGGCAAAACGACTGGTTCGCTCAGCGTTGCATCGAAGTTTGGCATGAAGTCGACAGTCCCCTTTTCTATGTCCGAAAGCATCTCTTCAGCTATCTTCGCAAGCCTCGCTTCTGTGTAGCGCATTGCAGCTGGGGGATCACCATCGATGCTTCCAAAGTTTCCCTGTCCCTCGACCAGTGGATACCGCATCGTGAAATCTTGCGCAAGTCGAATGAGCGCATCGTAAACCGCAGCATCGCCGTGCGGATGATACTTACCAAGAACTTCTCCGACAATTCTCGCACACTTTCTGAATGGCTTGTTGCTCTGGAGCCCAGCTTCGTGCATTGCGTAAAGAATTCTTCTCTGAACTGGTTTTAGACCGTCACGAACGTCTGGCAATGCTCTCCCAACGATTACGCTCATCGCATAATCGATGTAGGAACTTTTCAACTCCTCTCCAATGTCTCTAAGGATTTCCACAATAAAGCTTTGCTGGAAAGATTTAAATTAGTTCCCCCAATTCCTTAGGTATGGATGATAGAGTTTCTGCGATTGTTGAGAGAACTGTTAAGAGGATCCTTTCGCCTTATCCAATAACTCCCGCGATAGAAGTTGTGAACTACTTAAACGAAGCGGTTACAAGAATCGTGGCTGGGATCGTGGAAAGGTATCAAAACAAGGACGCGAGTTTCGACGATGCAATCGAAGATCTCATGCGCTACCTTGCAACGGATAGAAACTTCTCTCCAAGCCAGAGTCTTAGGATTTTGGGCGATCTAAAAAAGGAGATAAAAAGAGAAATGCACCTTAGCGAGAGAGAAGCGATTAAATTATACGAGATCATTGACGAAGTTCTCTACAAAGCTTTCGAATTCTACTATAATTGTAGGGCGAAGATTTTCGAGCTCAGACTCAAGGAAAAAGATCGGGACATAGAGATTATGCGCAGGATAATAGAGTTCTCGAACATCACAACCGAGAAATTTCGAAAAGATTAATAATTCCGTGAATTTCTTCGAGTATGAAGCACATAGTCTCGATCTCGGATCTGAGCTCGGAAGAAATTCTCTCGATCCTCGACCTTGCGGAGGAGTTGAAAAAAGAGCGTAAAAAGGGGATTTTTAAAGAACAATTAAAAAATAAAACTCTTGCGATGATCTTCGAGCTACCCTCAACGAGAACTCGCGTATCTTTTGAGGTTGCGATGCTCGAACTCGGTGGTAATGCTCTATACTTGAACTGGAATGACCTTCAGCTCGGGAGAGGAGAGCCGATAAAGGATACCGCGAGGGTGATGAGCAGATACGTTCACGCGGTTATGATGCGCGTTAGAAAGCATAAGACCATAGAGGAGTTCGCCAAGTTCTCCTCAGTTCCGGTGATCAACGGACTCAGCGACCTCGAACACCCATGCCAAGTAATCGCAGATCTTTTGACGATAAGGGAAAAGAAAGGGGAGCTAAAAAGTGTTAAGATAGCTTGGATTGGGGATGGAAACAATGTTTGCAACTCTCTCATCTTGGCCTCGACGATGTTGGGAATGAAGATTGCAGTCGCTTGCCCAGAGGGTTTT
>JBKBUO010000042.1:4964-12466 GCA_046290005.1 Archaeoglobaceae archaeon
CGAACCAAATTCCGAAATACTGAGAAGGGCGAAGAAATTTGGACACGTAGATATTTTCAGAGATCCGAAAGATGCAGTTAAGGATGCGGACATCATTTACACCGATGTTTGGGCGTCGATGGGTCAAGAAGCTGAGAGGGAGAAAAGGCTGAAGATCTTTAGAGACTACCAAGTCAACGAGGGACTCGTTTCAATTTCAAAAGATGCGATTGTGATGCACTGTCTGCCAGCGCATAGGGGGGAAGAGATAACGGACGAAGTTATAGAAAGCGAGAGAAGCGTAGTTTTTGATCAAGCCGAAAACAGATTGCATGCGCAAAAAGCGATCTTGTTAAAGCTCATTTCTTAAGGGGAAGATACATGTCGAACTCGTGATAAGGTGCGACGATCTCGAATCCAAGCTTTCTGTAGACGTGTATCGCTCTTGAATTCGTTCTCTCAGTTACAAGCGTGATTCCATCAAATCCAGCTTTCCTGCAGTATTCTATCATCAGCTTCATCATCTCTTGCCCCAGACCTTTGTTTTGATAGTCTTGGTGGAGGAATATCGTAAGATCGACGCGATTCCTGTCGTCTGGAACTATCACAAGATGCCCAACGATTTTCTCATTCTTCTCTGCAACGATCGCAAAGCCGTTTTTGCCGAGGTAATCCACCCAAGTCTCAATTCCGCTTCTCGTTAGGGGTGGCAATCCGAGGCATCGGTAATCTGGGTCGTATTTCTCATACATCTCGATCAGAGCTTCACGATCCTTTTCGTGATCGTATTGCCTAACCAAGATCTCTTCTCCCGTCTTGTCTTTCACGATCTTCGCCTGAAATTGTGGAAACAACACCGTTGCCATCGTATTAATTTGCCTTCGAAGCTTTAAAATTTTTTGTGGTATATTAATCCTAATATTGTGATTTATGTGCCAAGATCCGCGTTTTTAAAAAGCGGATGCCTGTGTATGAAAAATTTTTATCAATAAATGCTCCTACTCTCGATTTCACCCACGAGGTTTGTTTTTACGAGCTCTTTCGCTGTCTCCAAATCATAGTTTCCGAGTAAAAACATGAGCTTCACGAGCGCAGTTTCTGGGAGCATATCTTCACCCTCTATTACTCCAGCTTTGAGCAAGTCTCTACCGGTGTCGTAAACACGATCGCAAACCCTGCCAAAAAGGCATTGGGAAGTCATGACCACTATTGAATCCTCGCAAACTCTTTTCAGCGTTTCAATCCAATCTGTTGAAACGTGCCCCAAGCCTGTGCCCTCGATTACAAAGCCATGATAGCCTTTTGAATGGAAGAAGTCAATTATCTCAGCGCTTAGCCCAGGAAAGAACTTTATGAGCACAACTTTTTCTTCAAGCCTGTCTTTGAGCTCAAGTTCTCTTTCTCCACGCCTAAATCTCCAAGATAGCCATTCGATTTCGAGAGATGGATAGCTTACTCTTGCAATCGGTCTTGCGTTTATCGATTGAAACGCATCCCTTCGAGAGGTGTGCATTTTTCTAACCTTAACTCCTCGGTGCGCATAGCAAAAATCGTCACTCGTTGAGCCATGCATGCAAACGAGCACTTCACCAACATCGCTAACACTTAGCTTTGCGGAACAAAGAAGGTTCACGGTTGCATCGCTGCTTGGACGATCGCTGCTTCTCTGCGCTCCAACGAAAACCACTGGCTTTGGAGTTGAGAGCATGAAAGAAAGCGCAGAAGCTGAGAAGTGCATCGTATCCGTGCCATGCGTGACTATGACTCCTTCATAGCTCTTTAGCGACTCGTAAACTCTTTTCGCAAGTTCTATCCAATAGGCTGGTTTCATGTTCTCGCTCAAGATGTTGTAGAGCAATTCTGCAGATACGTTGCAGATCTCCGCAATCTCTGGAACCTCCGAAACTATTTCTTCAGCGGTGAATTGGCTCGTGACTGCACCAGTTCTATAGTCAACTTTGCTCGCTATCGTTCCACCTGTGGAGATTATCTTAACATCTGGCAAACCCTCTTTTTTGAGAATTTCTCTCTTGAACTCGACCTTTTCAAGCTCTCCAAGGACTTCGATGAGCTCGTATTCAACGAAACCAACGTTGTAACCATTGTCGAGCTTTAGAACTAAGTTACCAGTAAAGCTCGGCATCACGACTCCTTCAAATATTTTCCCCCTTGCCTTAATTTTAACTCTCTTTCCAGTCAACAAGAAAGACCCCTCCGATTTTTTCTACTTCCCTCTCCAGCAACTTGATCCTTGCCTCGAGCTTTCTTTTCAACCGCAGAACCAATCTTTTTCGCTTCAAAACCTTTTCTTTGCGAGCTTTTATCATTCTCGTAACCTCCCCTCTCGCTGTTCCACCGATGATCTTTCTTCTCTCGACCGCTTTCTCCACGTTTATAGCATCTCTCAGTTTCAACTCATCGACTTTGATATCGTAACCGAATTCTTTGGCGATCTCCTCGATTTCTTTAGCACCAACTTCAAATCCCTGCG
The DNA here is from genome assembly GCA_046290005.1 of Archaeoglobaceae archaeon. GTDB lineage: Archaea > Halobacteriota > Archaeoglobi > Archaeoglobales > Archaeoglobaceae > WYZ-LMO2. Next base: position 7,435 of record JBKBUO010000042.1, read on the forward strand.
AAACCAACTTGGCAACTATTCTGTGCGCATCCCTGAAAGGAACTCGGAAGTCTCTAACGAGCATGTCCGCGATTTCAGTTGCAATCGAAAATCCCTCGCTTGCTTTCGTTTCTAAAGCTTCTTTGTTGAATTTCAACCCTTTCAACATCCCATTTAAAACTTTGAGCGAAGAAGTCGTTGTTCTCAGAGATTCGTAGAGAATTGCGTTCATCTCTTGGAAATCTCTGTTGTAGCTAAACGGCAATCCCTTGTAAATCGCCATCGCAGAAGTTAGAACGCCAATCATTCTCCCAGATTTTGCCCTAAGGAGCTCTGCAACATCTGGATTCTTTTTTTGTGGCATGATAGAAGATGTGGAAGAGAACTCGTCTGGAAGCTCGAGGAAGTTGAGCGTTGAAAATATCACGAGTTCTTCAGCGATTCTCGATGCGTTGAGCATCGTCATTGCGCAGCTGAAAATTGACTCGATTAGAAAGTCTCTCGTGGACACTGCGAACTCGCTGTGCTCTAAGACACCATCGAAGCCGAGAAGTTTTGCTATGAACTCTCTGTCTAAGTTATAGCTCGTAGATGCAAAGGCAGAAGAGCCGAGGGGGCAAAGATTCGACCTTTTAAAAGCTCCTATCACTCTTTCGAAGTCGTTCTCGAATAGCTCGTAGTAGGTTAGGAGATGATGAGACAATCGAGTAGGTTGGGCGAATTGGAGATGTGTGAATCCCGGCATGATCGTATCTTCTTTCTCCGCCAACTCCAAGATCGTTGATTGAAGCTCTAAGATCTCCTCAGCGATTCTTAGCAAGTTATCTCTCGCGAACAACCTAAGACAAGTCGCAACTTCGTCGTTCCTCGACCTTCCAGTATGCATTCTCTTCCCTTCCTTTGTGATCTCAGTTACCTTCGCCTCAATCGCTTCGTGGATGTCTTCGAATTCCTTACCATAGCCTTCCTTAAGAACCCTTTTCAGCGCATTTATTATTTCCAGCGCTTCTTTTTCTGTAACATAACTGCCTTTACACAAACCGAGGACGTGGGCAACGTCTACAAGGACGTCGTAGTAGAATATGTTTTGATCGTGGTCCATTGAACTCGTGAACCTCAGTGCTTCCACATCCATTTCCTTTAACCTTTCTTTCCTAAACATCAAACCCATCTCTCCCCGTTTTCGAATATCTCCTTCTTCCATATCGGGAGATCAGTTTTCATTAGCTCAACAGCAAGAATCAATGGAACCCATATATCCTTTCTATGCTGTCCAGCGACTGCGATGTAAACGATGTCTTCTCCCGGCATGACTACGCCGAGCTTGTGGAAGAGCTTAACGTTCTTAATTCCGGAAAACTGCTTCACCCTGTTCTCAAGCTCAGCGACTTTTTCTGCAAGGATTTCCTTGTAAGCTTCGTATTCGAGCATCTTTACCCTTTTTCCCTCCGAAATTCCTCTCGCAACGCCGATAAAGATTCCAATCGCTCCGCAATCCAACGCATTTTTCTTCACTTTTTCAACCACGCTTTTCAAAGTCTCAACCTCCGGAGCTCTTAGGACGTCTTCAAGATCCTTGGCTTTTGGTATCTTCACTCCCATACCCTTTTCAAGTCCTTCGACTTCGATATCGAACCCCTTCAAGATCGCAAAATCAAAGCCAAGGTCTGCGAGACACTCTAAGGCTTCTCTAATATTCTTCGTATCCGCGATTACCTGCATGGACTCCCCAATCTTTGCGCAACACTCGTTTTTCCCATTTTTGGTAACGAGAACCGCTTTTCCAATCCTCTTTACCTTCTCAAAGATCTCTTCATCTCCAACAGCGATCTTCAAAACTCTTCACCTCCATCGAGCATAAAAGTGGTTGAACAACGTGGCGTTTGAAAGCTATCTTTCCCTCTTCAATCCCAATCTCAGCACAACTTGCGATGGACATCCTCGGTTCAGTAGGACTTCCCGGACAAATGGCAACTACCCCTTTCCTCCTTTCGATCACGAACCTATGTAGGTGTCCAAATATTAAAACGTCAACTCCAAGTTCCATCGCCTTGTAGATCAAGTCGTGAAACTCGTTCGTGTAATTACCAGCGTGGACAACTCCAAACTTGACTCGTTCCACTTCAAACTTCGCGATCTCATCCAACTCTGATCTCACGTTCTCATCGTCCATGTTTCCATGAACCGCGACTAAGTTGAAATCTGCAAATCTCTTGTAGACTTCGTAACTCGTGAAATCGCCCGCGTGAACTATTAGGTCTGCAGACTTTAGCAATTCTTCGAGCTTTTTTGGTATCTTCCACTGTTCGAGATGAGTGTCTGCGATCGCGATTATTTTCATCACGTAGCCTTAGCAATTCGCAAATAAATTTTTTTAGCCTCGAGGACTATGGCTGAGATACCATCCCCATATCTTCTTTATCCCGCTCAAAAGTGTTGAGTATTTCTCGTCCGCTTCGATCTCTCTCCAAGGGCGAAGCTGTAGGCATTTTGCAACTATGGTTTTTTCCTCGATTTCGGTGAGCTTTGCATTGCCGAGCTTTGAATAGTAAAATCTAACGAGAGGTCTTACGAGATCAGAAACGTATTCATAAAATCCAAAGCCCTCGAAGTATTTCTGAAGCCTTTCAATCTCCACTGCCCCAAATTTCGGCTCAAAAAACTCGATCTCCTTCTTGAGGGTCTTTAATACCCTTACTGCAGTCTTAACTTCGAGATCGCTCAGCTCGTCACTCAAATACTCTATGAATCTCCGGATAAACTCCGAGTTCATTTTTTCAACGTCTGTCAAATCTTTTATTGGCTTCAAAACGATCGCAGTGAATTCTCCGCTAACCTCATTTCTCTGCGGAGTTATGTGCACCGGAGTAAACCCGTTTTTGAGCCAGAAATTCATCAAATCATCGGAAATTCCAAAGCCTGAACCAACCCAATCCAAAGAGTTGCGATTCGCCCACTCCAATATCTTTTCGAGGGAAAAGCTTCCTATTCCGAGATCCATTGCATTTGGGTGTGTGGCAATTCTAACAATCCTTATACCTTTCTTCTTTGCAAATTCGTAGTTCCAAAAGTGCTTCAGTGCGATATCTGGAATTATCTGCCCCTTCGGTTTGTATCCTTGGCGAATCTTTTCGATCACCTCGTCGCCAAGTCCGCCTTCGATCGCAACGTGGAGCGAGCAAACTATTTTTCCGTTGACAAAAACAGCAAAAGGAAAGTGATTCGGAGTGTCGAGGAGAATGGCTAAATCGGAGGGGCGATTGCGGTAGTGTGCGAGAACGTAGATTCCAAAGAACTCTCTTAACATTTTCTCGTTTTTCATCAGTTCATCTTTTTCAAGCATTTTGAACTCGAGTTCACGTCTTCTTATTTTCTGTAGATCTTCTTCATCCAATTCCATGGGTTGTGCGTTGAGCAAAAGTGTATCGTATAACCAAGCCTCGATCGGATCTCCGCTTCCGTATCTTATCGGCTCAGACATGTGGATCTTTTCCACTTCAACGCTTTCATCTCTTTCAATTCTCTTGAGAAAACGGACGTTGAAACTCCTTCCTGTTCCTTCGTAGCCGTGAACGGTTGTTGAGAATATCATGTGCCTTGCATTTGCTGTGATCTGAAGCAAAACAGGCGCCTCGATTCCAGCTGCTTCATCCACTATTAAGATGTCCGAAAACTCCCTTTCCTCGATAGCTCTTCGTGGTATTACGTATTCAACTCTCGCATACTTGCTGTTCAAAACTGTGACCAGATCTTCGTCGCTCTTTTTCACGAAGAAATCCTTCATACCTTGCCTCTTCATAGCCTTCATCAGAAATCTGAAATAAGTCTGCACCGCTTGTGGAGTTGGAGCGACAACGAGAACCCTTACGGGTCTCTTTAGGATTCTTTCAAGCCTCGAAACCAGCGCTGGTGTTACGATTCCAAGAACCGCTGTCTTTCCACGACCTCTGTCTGCTGTTATTACGACTGCTTTTCTCTCCTTCTCTCGTTCAAAAAAGCGCTCAAAAAGCGAAACAACTCTGACTTGGTCTTGGGTCGCGCAGAGTTTGTACAACTTCTTCTTTATCTTCGTCTTCTCTGGGATCACGATCTCTTCTCTTGAAGGCAATTTTTTCTTGAACTCGTATCTCTTAACAATTTTCTCAGAATCGACATCGTAAATTGTCATTCCCTCCGCTTCCAGCGTCCTTTCGATGAATCTGCGGTAAAATCTTCCAACAACGTCCTCGATTGTAAATGGTTCGCTGATGAGATCCTCATGCCACCTACTCTTCATGTTGAACCATTTTTCCAGAGGTGGCGAAATCGCAACTATTGCACCACTTTCTTCGACGGTTTCAACGACTATACCGAGATCGTTCGGATGGAAACCTTCGGTTAAATCCATCACAAGTGCGGAAAAAGTTCTTCCAAGGACTTGAGAAGAGTCCTTCCAATGAATCCGCTCCCCAGCAAGGTCTTTTACGAGCTCAAGGAAGTTTTCCCTACCGACTATAAGAAGATCTTTTTTGGCATTTCTCTCTAAATTTTCAGCAACTATTTTCTCTGCAATTCTTATAGCTTCCTTCAAATTGCTCGAACAGAGAAAGACCAAAAACCTATGCCTATTCTCGCGTGCATTCTCCATCGCAATCTCTACTTCACGAAAAAGTTCAGCCATTGGCATAATCTTAGCTTCAGCAATTAAAGCTTGCCAAAAATAGATAAAAATTTGGGTTTAGAACTCGGGCATTTCTTCAGCGCCTGGACCTTTTCCTTTTTCTTTCTCCTTCTCAAGCCCTTTCGCTGCGATGACGTCGTCAACTCTTAGGATCATGACTGCAACTTCTGTAGCAGATTGAATCGCCTGCGTCTTAACCCTCAAAGGCTCGATGACTCCGCGCTCTTTCATGTCCACGACTTTGCCAGTTTCAACGTCGACTCCCGCGAACTTCTGCCCCTTCTCGTGTGCAGACTTTAGATTTACGATGACATCGATTGGATCAAGTCCAGCGTTCTCTGCAAGAGTCCTTGGAATTATCTCGAGCGCAGAAGCGAAGGCTTCGATCGCCAA
>JBKBUO010000043.1:0-3629 GCA_046290005.1 Archaeoglobaceae archaeon
TCTCTTCAGCGGTTAGGTTGAAGATGTCGTTTATCGGAGACAAGACCTTTATGTCCATCTTTTTCTCAAAGCTCACGTCTGCAACGTAACAATCCCTTTCAACTCCAAAGTTCCTTCCGACTAAGAACCTCGCAACCTCATCCAAAGGTGAGATCGTTGCAGACAAACCGATGCGAACCATCTTCCCGAGCTGAATCCTTTGCAGCCTTTCCATCGAAAGCGCTAAGTGCGTGCCACGCTTGTTCTCTGCCATCGCATGGATTTCGTCAACGATGAGGAATTTCACGTTCCTAAGGCTTTTTGAGAACTTTGGAGAGCAGAGGACTATGGAAAGTGTCTCTGGCGTGGTTATCAGTATGTGTGGTGGCTTCTTCGTTTGCCTTTGCCTCTCGCTCGCGTCCGTGTCTCCAGTTCTGACTGCGATCCTTATCTCTTGCAACTCTATTCCTTCCTTCTCTGCGATTTCGTATATCTCGCTCAAGGGTTCCTCCAAGTTTTTCCTTATGTCGTTGTTCAGAGCTTTCAATGGAGAAACGTAGACAACGTGAACTTCATCGCTTAGCTCCTTTTTCTCAGCCTTCTCGATGAGCGTGCTGATCGCGGTCATAAAGGCTGCGAGCGTTTTTCCACTGCCAGTCGGAGAAGTAACGAGCACGTTGTTACCTTTTGCAGATTCGACGATCGCATACCTTTGCGGTGGTGTAAAAGTGCTGAACTTCGATAGGAACCACTCCCTGAGCAAGGGATGCAGTGAAAACAAGATCTCCTCGTCGCTGTAGGGCTTCGCTTTGAATATCATCTCTTCACTGATCAACGAGATGGAAGAAAAAGGTTCGCTATCCACCGCTCACGGGTGGGAAGATTGCTATGACATCGCTCTCTTTTAACTCCTGCTCAACGTTTCCACGAAAGTGTTTGCCATTCACCATTATGTGAACTATCTCCTTCAGCTTCCCCTCTTCAAAGAAAAAGTCTTTGAGCTTTGGAAACTCTGCAACGAGCTTTTCAAGGACTTCTCTCAGGTTTTTAGCTTCGATTTCCAGCTCGCTCATTCCTGCAATTTCCCTAAACATTGCAAAGAGCTTAACCCTTGGCATTCACAAACTCCTCCATTCTGTCAAGCGCTTCCTTCAGCTTCTCGAACTTAACAGCGAAGGCCATCCTTATATAGCCTTCCCCACACTCGCCAAAAGCGTTCCCTGGCACTACAGCGACGTTCTTTTCAAACAAAAGCTTTTCAGCAAACTCTTCACTGCTCATCCCCGTCGATGAAATGCTTGGGAAAGCGTAAAAGGCACCTTCTGGCTTTTTGACTTCTAAGAAGTCGTTTAGTCTCTTCGTAACATAGTTCCTCCTCCGCAAATACTCCGCCTTGGCTTTCTCGACTTCTTCGAGCGATCTTAAAGCTTCGATTGCGCCGATCTGCGAGGTTATTGGAGCGCAGAGCATGCAGTATTGGTGTATCTTTAAAACAGCGTTGAATATGTCGTTTGGAGCGATCAGATAACCAACTCTAAGCCCAGTCATCGAAAAAGCCTTGGAAAATCCGTTTATCACTATGCAACGCTCGTCCATTCCGTTCAGCGAAGCTATTGAAACGTGCTTGTAATCGTAGCTGAGCTCAGCGTAGATCTCATCGGATATGACGATCAAATCGTGCTCAAAAACGATGTCTGCGATTTCTTCAAGTTCCTTCTTTGTGTAGCTCACACCAGTTGGATTCGCTGGGTAGTTTAGCACCAACGCCTTTGTTTTCTCATCCACATATTTCTCGAGCATTTCCTTTGTAAGCTTAAAGTCTGGATTCGTTGGAATCGAGATCGCTTCTCCATGGCATATCGAAACCAAGGGCTTGTAGCTCACATAACATGGCTCGGGAATCAGAACACCATCACCCGGATCCAAGATTGACCTTATCGCTAAATCTATGGCTTCGCTCGCTCCGGTGGTTACGAGAACTCGCTCTGGAGAAATTTCCAAGGAAAATCTTTTGTAGTATTCCGCAATCCCCTCTCTAAGATCTGGGAGACCAAGGTTCGACGTGTAGGAAGTGAAGCCCTTTTCCAAGGAGTATATCATCTCCTCCCTTATCCTCCAAGGCACTGGAAAGTCTGGCTCACCAACTCCAAGGCTTATAACGTCCTCTCTGCCAATCACAAGGTCAAAGAACTTCCTTATTCCAGAAGGTCTCAGGTCTTCGACCCTCTTCGCAACTTTACGGCGTGAACGCGAGTCTTCTATCTTCTTCGTCTGCAAAGAGCGTCACCCCCTCTTCTTTGTATGTCCTAAGGACGAAGTGCGTTACGGTATCCCTAACTTCTGGTATAGTCGATATCTTCTCCGCGACGAAGAAGGCAACGTCTTTCAACGTCTTTCCCTTTATAACGATGTGAAAGTCCGCTTCTCCACTCACCAAGCGAACAGCGTGAACCTCTGGGAACTTCGCAATTCTTCGGGCTATGTCGTCGTAACCTTTTTCTCTGGATAGCGATACTTTCACGTTTATGACCGCGTAAACGTAATCCTCCTGCACTTTTTCCCAGTTGACGATCGTTTTATACTTCAAAATGACACCTTTCTCTTCAAGTCTCCTCAAACTCTCCTTTACAGTTTCGACACTAATTCCGAGCGTTTCAGCGAGTTCTTCACAACTGAGCCTTGCGTTCTCTTCAAGAAGCTTGAGCATCTCAATCTCGAAGTCCTCCACGAACCCAATTCCCCTCGTTGTATTTTAAACTTCTCATGCGAAATTTCACTTTTGAAGGAAAATTTTATTAACTATAATGCACAACACTTTATTGGGGGTGAGAGCCGAGTCCACGAACATCGTTCCCGGGGCTTTTAAAACCCTTTTACCCTCCAATCTTTTCAGAATTTTTGTTGAAAAAGCTTCGCTTTGGTCCGCAAAATATTTAAATATCGCTCAAAAAAAGCGTCGTAGTGGTCACCATGTTCAAGCACATAGTAAGGATTGCGGATACAGACCTTGATGGGAAAAAGAACGTTGTCCACGCTCTCACTGCAATCCCCGGGATAGGGATAAGGATGGCAAGGAGCGTTGTTAACGCAGTAGGCATAGATGGAAAAAAGATGCTCGGATACCTTCCAGACGAAGAAATAGAGAAGCTCAAGAGCCTAATAGAGGAAAAAATAGACGATATACCAGCGTGGATGCTGAACAGGCGATTCGATCCAATAACTGGAAAAAACATGCACTTGCTTTCCAAGGACGTTGAGTTTGCGAAGATGCTCGACATAGAGCGAATGATTAGGATGAAGTGCTACCGCGGCGTTAGACATGCGAAGGGAAAGAAGGTTCGTGGGCAGAGAACAAGGTCTACTGGGAGAAGGGGAAGGACCGTGGGAGTTATAAGGAAGAAGAAGTGAGGGTGAATTTATGGGAGATCCGAAAAGGCAAAGAAAAAGCTATGTAACACCTGTCCGTCCTTGGGATAGGAGTAGGCTTGAAAGGGAAATACAGTTGGTCATAAAATATGGCTTGAGGAACAAAAGAGAGATTTGGCGCTTCCAAAACCTGCTGAGGAAATACAGAAGGGTCGCAAGGGAATTGCTTGGCAAGATAAACCTTCCCGGAAAGGAAGGAGAGTTTGCGAGGGCTAAGGCACAAG
>JBKBUO010000043.1:3727-12165 GCA_046290005.1 Archaeoglobaceae archaeon
GCGGTGATAAAGAAACTGCAGAAGTTCGGGATACTGAAAGAGAACGCTACACTCGACGACGTCCTCGACCTTTCCGTTGAGAACTTCTTAGAAAGAAGACTGCAAACCATCGTCTTCCGCCAGGGGTTGGCGAAGACGGTAAAGCAGGCGAGGCAGATGATAGTCCACGGACACATAGAAGTGGATGGTAGAAAGGTCACATGTCCGAGCTTCATAGTTTTAAAGGATCTCGAAAGCAAGATAGGGGTGAGGGGTAGAAATGCCTGAAAAGATAAGGTGGGGGATTGCGCACATATACTCGAGCTTCAACAACACGATAATAACGATCACCGATATCACCGGAGCGGAGATCATAGCAAGGGTAAGCGGTGGGATGATCGTGAAGGCTGCGAGAGACGAGGGAAATCCATACACCGCAATGCAAGGCGCTTTGAAGGCTGCGAGTATTGCAATGGAAAAGGGAATCAACGCGGTGCACATAAAAGTGCGAGCCCCAGGAGGGAATAGATCGAGAATCCCCGGACCTGGTGCACAAGCTGCGATAAGAGCTTTGGCAAGAGCTGGTTTGAGAATTGGGAGAATCGAAGATGTTACACCAATTCCACACGACACATGTCGCCCACCAGGTGGGAAGAGGGGAAGGAGAGTCTAATGCCAAGGATTGAATTCTTGAGCGAAAGTGATGAAAAAATAGTCTTTATCCTTCGTGACGCTTCACCAGCGTTGGTCAACTCGATAAGAAGGGCAATGAAATCGTTGGTTCCAACAATGGCAATAGATTACTTGGACTTCTATGCGAACTCGAGCTACTTCTACGATGAGATGATCGCCCATAGACTCGCGATGATCCCTATAAAAACCGTGGACAAGTTCAATATGCAGAGCAATTGCGTTTGCGGTGGCGTTGGTTGCCCAAGTTGCCAAGTTTCCTTTAGGCTCAACGTCGAGGGGCCGAGGATCGTTTACTCCGGCGACTTCGTGAGCGATGATCCAGAAGTGCACTTTGCCTACAAAGACATTCCAGTGCTCGAGCTCTTCAATGGACAGCAGTTGATGATCGAAGCAATTGCGAGGCTTGGAACAGGGAAAGAGCACGCCAAGTTTCAACCAGTTTCTGCTTGCTTTTACAGGATAATTCCAAGGATAGAGGTCTCCGAGAAGTGCAATCTCTGCAAGGCTTGCTTAGAAGCTTGTCCAGGGAATGTGTTTGAAATGAGAGATGGAAAACTAATTGTAAAGAATTTGCTCGATTGCTCACTTTGCAGAGAGTGCGAGAAGGTCTGCGAGCAAAAAGCCCTGAAAGTTGTTGAAACAAACGATTTTCTCTTCACCGCAGAAGCAACTGGAGCGATGCCTGCAAAAATGGTTCTTAAAAAAGCCCTCAAAATCCTCAGAGACAAGGCGAGGAACTTCGAGAAACTCTTAGCAGAGATAAATGTTTAGAGTTATCCCCGCAGTTGATCTAAGGGGAGGTAAGGTCGTAAGGCTGAGGCAAGGCAAAGAGGAGGAGGTGACTTTTTCATCTGATAATCCCGTAGAGGTTGCGAAGGGCTGGGTTGAGAAAGGGGCGAAGGTTTTACATGTCATAGACTTGGATGGGGCTTTTCAGGGAAAGCTAAGGCATGAGGAAATAATTCGTAGCATAATCTCGCTCGGAGTCGAAGTTCAAGTTGGAGGAGGAATTCGAAGCTTCGAAATCGCGGAGAGATTGCTCGAGCTCGGAGCCAAACGTGTGATCTTTGGAACCTTGGCAATTGAGAGAATCGAAGAGGTGAAGGACTTCGCAGAAAAATGGAGGAACAGAGTGATGATTGCGATCGATGCAAGAGGGGGGAAGGTTGCGGTGAAGGGTTGGAAAGAGGAAACCCCTTTAACCCCGATGGAAGTCGCGAAGATATACGAAGATTCCGAAGTTCTCTTTCTCTACACGAACATCGACGTCGAGGGGCTTGTAAAAGGTATAGAGAAAGAGAGTCTGAGTTTTCTAAGAAATCTGAAGCGACCTTTTCATGTCGCCGGTGGAATTTCATCGCTCGAGGACATAGCATTTGTTAAGAACCTTGGAGCAAGTGGAGCGATCTTGGGCTCAGCGTTGTACATGGGAAAGATTAAATTCGAGTCTGCGCTGAAACTTGAGTCATGAAGAGAGTGAGCAGAAAGACTGAGGAGACAGAAGTCTTGGCAACTTTTGATGCAGAGAAAACAGAGATAAGCACGGGAATCGATTTCTTCGACCACATGCTTCAAACGATTGCAAAGATCTCCGGCTACAAGATTGAAGTGACGGCAAAGGGGAGAGATGAGCACCATGTCATTGAAGACGTTGCGATCTGCTTGGGAAAGAGCATTGCAGAGTTAGAGAAAAAGGGTTTAGAGCGATTTGGATTCGCAATAGTTCCAATGGACGAATCCTTGGCAACTTGTGCCATCGACTTCAGTGGAAGAGGCGTCTTCGTATTCGAAGGGGATCTTAGAGACAGTGGAATAAAAGCGGAAGACTTTCTACACTTCTTCGACACACTATGCAGGAACTCTGGGCTGAACGTTTACCTCGCAGTCAAGGGGAAGAACTCGCACCACATGATGGAGGCTTGTTACAAAGCCTTCGCCTTGGCGCTGAAACAGGCTTTGAAAAAGACTGGTGGAGATTACAGGAGTGTGAAGGGTGTCCTCGATTGATCGTCTGCGAAAGCGTTAGCAAGAGATTCGGTGATTCTTTTGCCTTGAGAAACGTATCTATGAGTTTCGAAAAAAACATCGCAGTCCTTGGTCACAACGGCGCTGGGAAGAGCACACTCGCAAAAATACTGGCGGGAATTACAAAGCCAAGCCAAGGAAAGGTGAGCGTGTTCGGTAAGGATCCATCGAAAGACGTGAGCACGAGAAAAAAAATCGGAATCGTTACCCACAACCCCCTGCTATACAAGGAGCTGAGCGTCGAAGAGAATCTGCGTTTTTTCGCGAAGCTCTACGGAATCAAAGATTGGGACTGGGTCGTTGAAGAGCTCAAGCTAAGGGATAAGTTGAACCGTAGGGTCTTCGAGCTGTCAAGAGGTTATTTGCAAAGAGTCGCAATTGCCAAGGCGTTCATGATAAGACCAAGGCTTCTGATATTGGACGAGCCATTCTCAGCGCTCGACTTAGAGGGGAGAGAGATACTCTGGGCTATGATAAAAGAGCACGAGGGGTCAATGGTTTTCTCGAGTCACAACCTGCACGACGCGAAGTTCTGCGAAAAGTTTGCGATTCTCGAAAAAGGCGAGATCGTTTACTTTGGGAAAGATTACGATGAGGCGATCAAAGTCCTTCGTGGAATTGGTGAAGAAGGATCTAAGGATCGAGATTAGAAGTAAAGCGGGATTGAACAATGCAATCCTATTCGCATTCGCCACCGCTTTTTTGTTCAGCTTGTCTATCGATGCACAGAAATTTTTTGCCCCGATCTTAGTCCTCGTAACCCTTTTCTCCTCGATCCTCGTTTGCTCGGCTACGGTGATAAGAGAATACGAGCTCGAAACAATGGAAGCCCTAAAAGCTTCTCTAAGCCCCGAGGAGATAATGATATCAAAGATCTTTTCGAATTTCCTTATCGTTCTTTTTCTCGTCTTCGTAATAGCTCCAATCTGTTACGCGCTTTTTAACCTCGATGGGAACTTTGTCCTTCTTCTGCTATCGCTTTCAATCGTTGCTTTTCCGATTTCAAGCGCTGTTACCTTGCTTTCTCCAATTTCTGCGTTCACAAAAGGAAAAGAGGCTTTTTTACCCGCAATGCTCTTTCCAATAATCTTTCCCGTAATTCTCCCAGCGATAAAGCTCCTAAATCTTGCTTACAGCAACGTTTTCGATCTTTTCAGTGCTCTATTCTTGCTGTTCTACACTGGCATAATTGCGAGTCTTGCACTGCTCATTTCTGATCATTTGCTCTGAAGCTTTCGGGAATTTGAGTAGGAAAGTTGCGGTTTCTGGATTCACTAGTTCGATGCTACCTCGATAATGTTCCATCAACTTTTTGACTATAAAAAGTCCAAGTCCCGTACCTTTGGTTGTGAAACCCTTCGTAAAAACTTTGTTTACAAACTCCTTGGGTATCCCTCTACCGTTGTCACTAAAAAGAACTTCTATCTCGTCGTTGGTTCTAATCTCAACCCTTACCTCCGTTGCCCCTCCGTGCTTAACAGCGTTGTCGACGAGATTTTCAAAAATGTTGTAGATCCCCGAGTTAGCAATCACCTTCGCATCGCCTTCAACGTTGACTTTCACCCCATGGGTCTTCGAGACTTCGAGAACTACCTCCCTAAGATCGTAACACTCTCCAACGAGTTCAATCGACGCCTCGAGTTCTTTCATCTTCTTCACGAGGTCAATACCCCTAACTACTGCGTCTTTTATCTTTCGGAGGATTTCTAAATTTAGTTCCTGTTCTTCTTCGAGAAGCTCGATAAGCGGGTAAATCCTCGCAAAAATGTTCAATATATCATGGCGTAGCATGCTGTTCAGGAATATCAGGTAATCATTAAGTTCCTCAATCCTCTTTTGCAGCGCAACTCTATCGGAAACGTCTGTGTAGGCTAATAGGCAGTATGGCTTTCCATCTATTTTTGCATACCTCGTCCTCGCTTCGAGCCAGATCATCCTATTCCACTTATCAAAGCTTCGAACAAGCAGAGGGGGTTTAGGATTCTTTCTCTTCTCTAAAAAAGTCTTGACGACGAGATCCACAAGCTTGGGATAGTCTTCTTGGTGAAAATAATTTTGAGGGTTTTTCGCCATCTCCTCGTAGCTCAAACCACTTCTCTCTGCGAGTATCTTGTTCAAGTAAACAATCTGTCCCTTCCCATCTATCACGACTATCGCAGTTGGGAATTCATCCATTGCTGTTTTCCAATCCATATATTAACCCATATTTGATAGTTTAAATCTTTTGCTATCTAAAAAATGGAACAGTTCAACAGTTAACTTTAGTTCTAACGATCCGTAGAAAAAAGATCTTGGTCTCAAAGCTCTTCGGGAATTTGCGAAGCTCTTGAACGTTAAATTTAGCAAAAAATATTAAAACCTTGATAGCAGAAAGATTCCATAAAAGAACACAACAAGCGCGATCACTGAAATTATTGCGTTCAAAGCCTTTTTTCTTCTCATCCCACCCTCTGTGTCGAGTATTATCGCCCTTAGCCCGTTAAAAGCATGGAAAGTGACGAAAAGCAGTAAGAAGAAGTAGAAGACTTTGTATTCAAAGCTTTCGAGCCTTGAAACCGCGCTTTCATAGCTAAGCATTTCGTGATTTGCGTGAGTCGTGAGGAAGTGAGCTGTTATTAAAAAAACCATTGCAATTCCCGTAATTGCTTGAAAGATCCATGCAGCTGGCTCAAAACCCCGCATTTCAATCACCCAACGCTGTGTAAAGGATATAGCTACCTAAAATCCACCCCAAAATTGTAAGTAGAATGGCGATTGCAAGAATCAACCTCCGTCTTTCATGCGCAAACCCGAGCTCGTGAACCACTATTCTCAACCCGTTCAATCCATGAAAGATTCCACAGAGGATCAGCAGTGAATCGAAGATGAAGAACTGCTTCGAAACCGTCAAAGCTATCAGTGATTCGTATAACTCCTTGCTCTGGAGCGAAGTCAAGTAAGTCAAGTGAAGACATAGGTAGAGAAGCAAAATGATGCCAGTAATCCTTTGAAGCACAAAAGTCAATCCAAATGGGGATCTGTATTTAAACCAAGAGAGCACACCCATGCGATCACCTCAGTGAAGACCTACGCAGAAGTTGGATAGCTTTTGCGGGCTCGATTTGCTTTGGGCAGACTTCACTGCATTCCATCGCAGAGTGGCAACGCCAAACACCAACGCTGTCGGAAACTATCTTGAGCCTATCCTCTTTCCCATTGTCCCTGCTGTCCTCGTTAAACCTATAAGCCGCAACTAAAGCTGCTGGTCCAAGGTAACCATTAAGAGTCGCGGAAGCTGGACAAACCGAAACGCAAGCTCCGCACTTGATGCAGAGGGAAAAGATGTAGTAGCGACTCAGTTCTTTTGGAGTTTGCAACCACTCGACTGGGTTCTCGTAGTCGGCCTCTGCGATCAAATACGGCTTCACTCTCTTGTGCTTCGTGAAGAAACCCTCGAATTCTGTGACGAGATCCCTTATCACCGCAAAATTGTCGAGTGGTTCAACTCTGATCTCCTTTTTGAACTTCGAAATCTGCGTCTCGCATGCGAGGCGAGGTTTACCACTTATCTTTACAGCACAGCTACCGCAGATACCCATCCTGCAAGAAGCACGAAACGCAAGCGTTGGATCGAGATTTTCTCTGATGTAGAAGAGAGCATCTAAAACAGTCATTCCCCGCTTCACCGGAACTTCGAAGTTCTGCCAATAACTTTTCTCGTCAAAACGTCTGATCAAAAATTTCATACGACCACCATCAATACTTCCTCTCTACGGGTTTCCACTTCGTTATCGTCACCGGAACGTATTCTAACCTTGGACCTTCGCTTGTATAATAAGCCAAGCTGTGCACGAGCCATTTTTCGTCATCTCTTTTAGGAAAGTCAGTTCTATAATGAGCACCACGACTTTCTGTTCTGAGCAAAGCGCCGATTGCAACGATCTCAGCCAAATCGAGGAGATAACCGACTTCTAACGTTGAAAGTAGAGCGACGTTGAACTTTCTTGTAGTATCAGAGATAGCAACCCTTGCAAACCTCTCCTTTAGCTCCTCGATTTTCCTAACCGCATTCTTCAGCCCGTTCTCGTCTCTGAAGATCCACAGAGACTTGTCCATCGTTTCGTTCAGCTCCTTCTTTATCGCATGCGGGTTCTCGTCACCTTTCCCGAATCTATCAAAGAGTCTTTTTTCTTCTTCTTTCACGAATTCAGAGCTTATTTTCGTCTCTTTAGCGTTTTCAACGTATTTAAGTGCCATTTCTCCTGCGACTTTGCCGAAAACGAGGCATTCGACTGTCGAGTTGCTCCCAAGTCTGTTCGCTCCATGAACGCTCACGCATGCGCACTCGCCAACTGCGAATAAACCCCTAACTGTCGTTTCGGTGAGCGCGTTCGTGTGAATCCCACCCATCGTGTAGTGCTGAACCGGCTTAACTGGAATCGGTTCCTCCACTGGGTCGACGTCTGCAAACTTTATCGCAGCCTCCCTTATCATCGGCAACCTCTCATCGATCTTCTCTTCGCCGAGGTGCGTGAGGTCCAAAGCCAAGTAAGGACCGTGCTCGCCTTCAAAGGCTCTGCCCTCCATGATTTCTCTCCACATCGCTCTCGCAACAACATCTCTTGGGGCGAGCTCCATCTTTTCTGGCGCATACCTCGCCATGAACCTATCCCCGTCCTTGTTCCTAAGATACCCGCCTTCTCCTCTGCAAGCTTCGGTCATAAGGATTCCAGAAGGCACGAGACCAGTGGGATGGAATTGCATGAACTCCATGTCCTTCAACGGAACACCGCAACGATAGGCGATCGCCATTCCATCGCCTGTTACCTGATGGCTGTAGGTCGTGAATCCGTAAAGTCTTCCCGCTCCACCTGTTGCAAGGATCACAGCTTTTGCCTTGAAAAACTCGAGCTCGCCATTTTTCAGCTTTATCGTAGCAATCCCCTGCACTTTTCCATCTTCGATTGCGATGTTCGTTAAAAAGTATTCGCTGAAGAACTCAACGTTCTCGTATTTGAGCAGTCTTTCGTAGAGTGTGTGCACTTCATGGAATCCAGTTCTGTCCGCAGCGAAAACCGTTCTGTTTACGCTGTGTCCACCGAATGCACGCTGGGCAATCGTTCCATCTGGATTCCTGCTCCAAGGACATCCCCAGTTCTCAAGCCTGAGAATTTCCTTCGGACATTCACGAACAAAGTATTCGACCGCATCTTGGTCTGCAAGAAAATCCGAGCCTTTAACTGTGTCCCATGCGTGAAGATCAAAGCTATCGTCTTTTCGCAAAACTGCTGCGCTCCCTCCTTCAGCGCAGACGCTGTGGCATCTTATTGGGTAAGTTTTCGCGATCACAGCAACGGAAACTTTTCTACTCTTTTCCGCAATCGCAACCGCTGAGCGCATTCCCGCGAGTCCTGCGCCAACTATTGCGATGTCGCACTCGATCACTATAACCACCATCCTTAATCAAGATCTTAGGGATATAGATTTTTCTAAGCTCGGACTTTATGATACAAAATCGCAAATAAAACGCTACTTACGAGCACAGATTCTTCGTAACGAGAGAGAAAGATCGATGGAGCGGAAAGGGCAAAGAGGAGGAGAGTTGTTGCAAGTAGAACTGAGCCCATCTTCAACAACCCCATCGATGGAATCCCGGGCTCATCGGAGGGGTAGCGGAACACGAGAATTCCCGCAAAAAGACAAGAGTTAAGAGGTAGAAGCAAGGAGAGAGGGAGAATTAAGGGGCTAAACCCGAATAAGAT
>JBKBUO010000044.1:0-11617 GCA_046290005.1 Archaeoglobaceae archaeon
GTAAACTGCTCTATGGCTCGAGATTTCACGAGATACGACAGAGCAGAGGACAACAGGGGATAGGCATATCGGGAGCGGTTCTCTACGCACAACTCACAACCGGAAAACCTACGGTGATATTGACAAAGACCACAGACTCGCAGAAAGCCTACAAGATCCACCTTTACATAGACACAAAGAGGAACGAGCCTGTGATCGAGAAAGAGAGCGAAGAAGACTGGTATATGCCCCATGGCACAAGGATAGAGCTTGAAATCGTTGGTAGTTATGTCAAAGAGAAGAAGCAAAGTGTCTTGGAGTACCTTCGGGAGACTTCGGTTATAAACCCCCATGCAAAGATCACTTTCATAGACCCCGAGGGAAAAATTTACGAGTTCAAGAGAACTTCGAACGAAATTCCTAAGATTGCAAAAGCGATAAAACCTCACCCGCATGGCATTGAATTGGGAAAACTCTTGGCAATGCTGAGATCCACAAACGCAACGACGCTTAAGAGATTTTTGAAAGAAGAATTTGTTCGCATTGGCGAGAAAATTGCAGACGAGATACTTGCGGTCTCTGGCTTCACTGGAGATGAAGATCCGCATAGCTTTGGGAGGGCTGAGGTGCGGAGATTGCTCGAGGCTTTTAGAAAAGTTGATCTCCTTCCGCCTCCCGTTGATTGCCTTTCTCCAATAGGAGAAAATCTTTTGATGAAGAGCCTCTTAGCTGAGTTCGCTCCAGAGTTCGTTTTTGCTGTCACAAGAAAGCCAAAAGTCTACAGTGGGCATCCCTTTTTCGTAGAGGCTGCAATCGCCTACGGTGGTGAGATAAAGAGCGAAAGAGCGATTCTTCTACGCTATGCAAACAAAGTGCCACTGTTATACCAGCAAGGAGGATGTGCAATAACGAAAGCTGTGGAAAGCGTAAACTGGAAAAGTTACGGGCTTGAGCAGACCAAGGATGAGCTCCCGATAGGAAACGTTGTCATCCTTGTCCACCTCGGCTCAACGAACATCCCCTATACTTCTGAGTCGAAAGAAGCGGTAGCAATGATCCCAGAGATTGTTGACGAAATTAGACTTGCGCTTCAAGAGGCTGGAAGGAGGCTTAAGGAGTTCATAGATAGGAAGAATAAACAGCAGGCAAAGAAAAAGAAGGAAGAGGTGATTGTCAAGATCTTGCCATTGATTGCGAAGAAGGTGTGCGAAGTTCTCGAAAAAGATTCTTTAGAGGTGGACAGAATCGTCGCAAGGATAATGGGCTACGTTCACTTCGAAAGACTGATTTCGGAAAAAGACGGAGTTAAGGAAGTTAAGCTCAGGGTCTACAACTTCACAAAATCGAGGAGAGAGTTCAAAGTCGTCGAGAGTTGTGATGGCGAAGTAAAGGCTGAGAATGCAAGAGTTTTTGGGGAAAGGTTAACAACGATAAGCTGGAATGTCTCACTTGCCCCAAATGAAGAGATCGAGCTGAAATACGTTGTTAATGGGAGAATCCTGAACAAGAACCCAATAGTCGAGGGGCTCGATGCTTCGCTCATCAGCGGTGCAACTCCAGCAATCGATATTAACCAAGAGTTTAGCGTAAAGCATGAAACTGCTGGCGATTAATGGAAGCCCTAATAAGAGAAACACGTTGGCTTTGCTCGAAGCAATTGCAGACGAAGCGAGAAAGCTTGGAGCGGAAGTCGAGATCTTAAACCTCTCCGACTTCAACTTAAACCCTTGCAAAGGTTGCGACGCTTGTCTAAAAGGAGATTGTGTCCAGAAAGACGATGTATACAGATTGCTCGATGCGATGCAAAGGGCTGATGCAATCATCATAGGCGCCCCGACTTACTTTGGAAACGTTCCCGGAATCGTCAAGAACTTGATAGATAGAAGTAGGATGGCGAGAATGGGTGGATTCAAGCTGAAAAATCGAGTATTCGCTCCAGTCGTAACTTCTGGTCTTCGTCATGGCGGTGCAGAATTTGCTGCGATGAGTCTAATTGTTTACGCCCTTGGACAGGGAATGATAGTGGTATCGAATGCTGAGAACCCCATAACCACTGGTAGCTTCCCCATAGGAGTGATCCAAGGAGATGCAGGATGGCGAGGAGTTAAAAAGGATGAGATCGCGCTTAACGCTGCAAGAGCTCTTGCAAGGAGAGTCGTTGAGGTTGCAAACGCAACAAAACTTCTGAGATGATCCTCGAGTTTAAAATTGAAGCGGAAGAAGGAAAAGCGAGGTCTGGGATTGTTAGGTTGGGGGGTAAAAAATTCAAGACCCCTGTTTTTTTACCCGTTGCAACACTCGCAAGTGTTCGCGCCTTGGATTTTAGAGATCTCGAGGAGATGGGAATAGAGATAATCATGGCGAACACGTTCCACTTGCACTTAAAGCCTGGGGAGGACTTGATCAAGAAGTTCGGTGGATTGCACAAGTTCATGAACTTCAATGGAGTCATCGCAACTGATTCCGGTGGATTCCAAGTCTTTTCCCTTGGCTTTGGACTGGAGCACGGTATTGGGAAAATAGCGGACAACATCTTTCTCGAAAGAATGAGGAATGTCAGCAGAAAAGGGGAAAAATGGATCGAGGTTGATGAAGAAGGCATAACCTTCCGCAACCCCCTTAACGGCTCGATGATGCGGTTGACGGCGAAGAAGTCGATGGAAATTCAAGCAAAGCTCGGAAGCGACATAGTATTTGCCTTCGATGAGTGCACGTCTCCGCTTTCGGATAAAGAATACACCGCCAAAGCGCTTGAGAGGACTCACCGCTGGATTCTCGAGTGCATGCAGAGCTATGACAAGAGACAAGCAATTTTTGGAATAGTCCAAGGAGGAGAATACAAAGACCTTCGCATCAAATCAGCCGAGTTCATCTCTTCCTTGGAGCTCGATGGCTACGGAATCGGTGGATCGCTTGGCAAGAGCAAAGCGGACATGCTGAACATACTGGATTGGGTAACACCAATCCTTAACGAGAACAAGCCGAGACATCTCCTTGGAATTGGCGCAATCGAAGACATCCTTAACTGCGTTGAAAAGGGAATCGACATGTTCGACTGCGTTTCTCCAACTCGCTGGGCAAGGCGTGGACATCTTTACGTCTCGCCAAATTCTGGAGGAAACGTTGAGAACAAGTTTAGAATACACATAAAGAATGCGCAGTTTCGAGAAAGCGAGTTGCCAATAGATGAGAGCTGTGATTGCTTCGTGTGCAAAAACTACACAAGGGCTTATCTTCACCACTTGTTCAACGCGAACGAACTGACATATTTCCGCCTATCCGCGTTCCACAACATATACTTCATGGCGAATTTGATGCGGGAAATAAGGAAGGCAATTGAAGGAAATTACTTCAGAGAGCTAAAGAAAGAGTGGCTTGGCTACTAGCGCATTTCTAGATGCTTTTCCACCATGACTCTCTCAAAGAACTCATAGATTTCCTTTGGCTCTGGAAAGCGCCGATAAATCACCCCTTTCCCCACCGGATCTTCGCCAAGAGCAGTGAGTTCCCTTATCTTCCTATCCCTTTCGAGAACCTTATTTTTATAACTTTCAAGCTTAATTTCCAGAGCTTCTCCGCTGATAACTTCTCCATGCGCGGGCACAGCAATTCTTGGTGATATCTTTTTGAGGAGTTCGATTGAATCCAGAAATTCCCCAACGTTGGAATCAAGACAACCATACCAAGGAAACTGGAGATCTATGTCCCCAAGGTATAGTATTTCGCCGTTTATCAAGAAACAGCAGTGTCCCGCAGAATGCCCAGGAGTGTGGATCACTTCGACCTCTTTTCCCTCGAAGAACAAAATGTCGCCGTCTTCGAAGGTAGCATCAACTTTCCTGAAACCGAGGTTTGGATAGATCGAGAGAAAAAGATCTACTTTTTCCCCCAGTCCATATCTCCTCTTGAACTCCTCGTAGCTCTCTATCGCTTTTGCATCGAGTTCATGAGCAAAAACATGCTTCGCAACGTTGTTCATCGCAATGTGGTCTTCATGCCAATGTGAATTCAGAATTACCTCTGGTCTGAGATCCCAGACCTCTTCTGCACCACCATCGATTAAAAGATCTTTTTCTACGAGAACGCAATTCGCATACGGGTATCTACCATTGTTTCTGCCATAGATCAAAAGAATTCCGTCAGAAAGTTCCATAAAAAATTATTTTTTGGGTGGCCACTTTTCCTCCATCCAACCCTTAAGTCTTCCAGAGTCTATTGGACCTACGAGCACTTTCCAACCAGTTTCGTCTTCAATCGCACCTTGCAAACGAGCTGCAAGTCCAGGAATTACGAGGTAGCGATGTTTGACTTTTTCTCCGACCTTTGTTTCGTTTATTAGCTCTTTGACTTTGCTTGCTGTAAATTTTCCTCCAGCGACGCTTGCTTCAACTCCGATGCCCTCGGTGTTGAGCACAAGTAACCATCCACGTATCTTTGCGCTGTTCAAGTCATTTTCCACCGTGTAATAGGTGAGTGCAAAGTTTGTTGTTATGAAAACTGGGTCATCTGGTGTGGGGTTGTTTATCTCCCTTAGCCCGGGTGCGACTTGGACTGGTGTGCGTGGATCCGTGTAGATGTTGAAGCGAAGTGTTAACGTTGGCATTACGACGTGTTGGTCAATGCTGTGGAAGATCACCGCGTCCGCATATTTCACTATGAACATCGAAGCAATCACAGCTTCCCAGTATGACTTCGTGACTTCATCTCCATCGATCATCCACGCTGCGATCGGGGTGACCATTATTGGATAAGCAATGTCTTTGTCGCCATCGAGAATTGCTTTTCTCCTCAGCTGTATCACCCTTTCAAACGTTCCCTGCAAACCTTCGCCTATTGGCTCCGTGACAGGATCAAGAACTATATCTTTTACTCCAGCAGATTTAAAAGTTACTGCCAAGCTTTTGAGCAAATTCAAATCTTTTGCCCTAAGCACAACGGGAACCTTGTAATCCAACGCAAGCTTTAAGAATTCCTTCCAGTTTCCTTCGGTTGCTGCGTAGATCAAGGGCCTTTGACCTGCAACAACCTCAAGCGCAGCCTTCATACATTTGGGATTTAGTGCGATGAGAACCATTGGCTTCCCATAGCCAGCGACTTTCTTCGCAACTTCAGCATACCTCTTCGGATCATTTGACGTGCAACGAACGGCAAAACCATCGAGCGTTAGATACTTGCCCACGTAGAACTTCTTGTAGCTCACAACCCTATCGCAACGCTCATCTATCTTCTTGTCGTCGAGAGAGTCCCAGACATCATAGAAGAAAGCTGTTGGATTGAAGAAGGTCAGCTCGTGGCGGTGCAGGACTTCTTCACCACCAATCTTAAGCGCAGAACTTCCAATCCCAACTACGACTTCCGCAATCTCTGGAGACGTGAGCTCTATGAGCTTTTCCAACTTCTCCTTCGCCTTTGCATCCTTTTCTGCATCCCTCACGAGTGGTTTGCAGTCGAAAACCTTTGCGGAGCGATCGAGGATGTGCGAAGCGAAGCTCATGCACGTGTCGTATCCACATTCCTTGCAGTTCGTCCTTGGCAAAAAGTTGTAGACTTCAAGTGGGCTTTTTACCTTCATCTCTACACCTCCGCGAAAATCCACTTTCCTGCATCTGCGACGTTGCCCTTCGTTTTTCCGCCAAGCGTGTTGAAAACTTCCTTGAGAACCGCAACTGCTAAAGGATGCATCATCATGAACAAGTCAACTCCCGCGAGTGAGAGTGTTAAACCGGTGACGATCTCCCAAATCGGTCCTCGAAGCTCCCTTGGGCCCCATGGGGTATCGCCTTCAAGTGGCGAATCGACCATCCAAGCTTCTCTTGCACCCCAAGCATTCGTAGTTCCGCTTGAGATCGGGAAGTTGAGCTCATTGTCACCCTTAAGACCGCTGAGCCTTATTCTCTCCATGTTCGTAAACGCGTAATCTAAACCATAGCCAAGCGCTGCAGTCGTTGGATCCATCACAATGCTATTCCTTGGCATGTTTGCTCTCTTAAGCAAGTAACGGTTTAACATCTTTTGGTTGTTTATGTCCATCTGAGTCCAGCTCAAGACGACATGCCCATATTTCTTTGCAGCCTCACAAATCCTCTGCCAGTCCATGTCCAAGGTGGCGCTTGCGAGCATTACTCTTTCTCCTTCAGCAACCTCCGCAGCTTTTTCAAGCACCTCTGGGTCTTTTTCCTTGTTGCCACTACCACCAATTACAATGGGGCACTTAACAGCTTGAAGCACGTCTTCAACGACTTTAACCGCCTCGCTTGCTGGAGTGTTTTCAAGCAGTGGATCCGTGCTAACCAGATGAATCGTAACAATGTCTGCACCAAACTTCTTCACACACTTCCTTGCCCACTCCGCCGGGCTCCCAATTACGTCTTCGTAATGGACTTTTACAGCCTTTGCCAAGGTTGGTGGGCGATCGAAGACGTCGATCGCAATCGCAGGTAGATTCGGTTGATTTTTATCGAATGTGTAGAAAGCCAAGCTCCTTTCTCCACCAAGCTTAACAACGTAGTCCCTCGTTCCTCCGTCGGCTTTCGTAGCACCAAGGATCACTTCCTCTATATAACCAGAGTATTCAACCTTTGGAGCTTCGAACTTTGCTTCGATCAGCTTTTCTGGTAACTTAACTTCAGGAACCTTTACTTCGGGCACAGCTACGGGTGCAGGAGCTGTTGGCGCTGTTGGCACTTGAACTTGGAAAGGAGTTGGAATTCCAAGCATTGTAGAGAGTCTTTGCAAATAGGTTAAAGCCATGTTTGCGTGGTATAAAAAGTTTCCAAACTCGCTTAAAAGTGAGTAAAGCGCTGTAAATGCTGATAAATCCACCGCAGAACCTTCAAGCTCTATTTCAAGATCGCCATCAATTTTTACATCCTCCAAAACCTCAACATCGTATTTCTTTAGTAGAGCCAAAAAATCCTCGAGTGTGAACTTCTTTGCCAAGTTTCTCACCCCTTCAGGAACAAATTCGCAACCCTACTCATCTTCCTATAAACTTCAGACGAGTCGTCAAGATTGACGACCGGCAAGCCTTTAACATCGAGCTCCACGACTTTATCGTCGTAAGGTAGAATCTCGATTAGCTTCATCTTTTCCTCCTCTGCGAACTCCTTGATCCTTTTTTCCGCCTCTTCGCTTGCAATTCGATTTGCTATCAAGTATATGTCCTCGAAGTTCAGTTTCAACTCGTTGACGAGCTCTTTGATCCTTTTCGCAGTCGCAAGACCTTTCTTCGACATGTCCGTGACCACGAGGATGTAATCGGCGCTGTCGATCGTTTTTCTGCTGAAGTGCTCAAGTCCAGCTTCGCTGTCTATGACCACGAACTCGTAGTGCCTTGTTAGTTTTCGGAGAATACCACGAAGTAGCGAATTTGCAAAGCAGTAACATCCCTCGCCTTCTGGACGACCCATAACAAGCAAATCGAAGCCGTTGCACTCGCATATCGTTTCGTAAATCCTTCCTTCGAGCCACTGCTCTTTGTTCATCGTCCCCATTCCGTCTCTGCTCGTCTGAAATACCTCTCGAATGTCTCCAAGCGTTTTTTCAACTTCTACGCCAAGAGTGTCTGCGAGGTTGCTGTCTGGGTCTGCGTCAACTGCAAGTAGTTTTTTAGACTTCTTAGCAATAAAATGGATGAGTAGGGCGGAAACTAAGGTCTTCCCAGTTCCTCCTTTACCAGTAACCGCAATTGCGGTCATTCCTCTTCCTCAATTATTAGCTCTGGTATCTTTATCTCCGCCCCAACTAAGACCAGCTTTATCCTTCTCACTTCGGTTTCCTTTTCCATCACTTCTCCCCCTTCTTCTTCAGCACCACTTTACCTATACTAATCTTCGCGTCTTTGATAATAACCTTTATCCCTGCAGGTGCTACTTGTTGTGACGGCATTTGCAAAGCTGGAAGTTGGAACGGCATTTGTAGCATTGGCATCTGCATGGGCATTTGCACGGGCATCTGCGCTGCTTGTGGTTGTGCAGTTGGAGCTACCTGTGCTGGCTGTGCAACTTCTGCTGGTTTCTCTTCTACAACCGCCTTTGCTTCAACTACCTCTGGCCAGCCATTTGTTATCTTCTTCCCATCGACTTTTCTTACGACGCCCTTTACAACTGGGTGATCGACCTTCTTTAAGAATTCCTTGAGCTCGTCGAGGGTTTTCGCATTCTCTTCGGTTGCGATCTTGTCTCTGATGTCGTCGGGTATGTATTTAGCGATTCTCTCCTTTAGTTCCTTTGGCATCCAAACTACTCTGTACCAACCGCCATCTGCTTGGATGAACTTCTTGCTCCTGAAGTAAGCAATTCCGACGCCTAAGAAACCAGCAACTTGCTTACCACCACCAGTTTGACCAGCCATTGATGAGAACGTTAAACCATTCGGTGCTGGGCTCGCGTAGCCTCGATGAACCCAGCCGATTCCATCGACTTCTGGCATGTAGAAGCCGATGACTTCGAAACATCCGCAACTTGTGTGTGGGAACTCGAAGAAGCTGTGGAGCTTTATCCTCTCATACTCTCCACCGCTCTCCTGCTTTGCGAACTCGTTCACTCCGCTGTATTCTCCACCAATCGGATCGAGCAGTTCACCCTTTGGCACAGCCCTGTTTGGTCCCTCTGGGTCGACCTTAGCTGCAGCTCTACCATCGAACCAGCTTATTGCTCCGCAGAGCGACGGTCTGTCGGGCGACACTATGCAAACGTTCGTTGGAGCAAAGCTCTGGCAAAGTGTGCATGAGTAGAATTCACTGACGTCTTCATCGTGCATGGTTTCAATTCTTCTGTCTCTCTCCTCGTAAATTGGCATTGCAACCTCCTTAAGGATCTTTTCGACCAAAGCTTTGTCTGTGATGTAAACCGCTTCGATCTTTTCGATGAATGGCAATTCATTCTTGTAGAGCATCATCGTAGCTTTTGCGATCTGTATTAGGCTCTTCAAACCCTTTTTAACTGGTGTCTTACCAATTCTGACCCAAACGTCGTATCTCTGGTTAAGGTGCATGTAGCCCTCGATGTAGTTCTGGAAATCATGATTTCTGCGCTCTATAACTGGCTCGAGATCGGTTTCAACCATTTTTCCAGCGATGTAGTAGAGCATTCCATAGGGATAGCTCTCTCCTTCCTTTATCTCATCGAGATCTGGTCCAACGAGTGTCACCTTCATGTCCTCGACTTGCTCTGCAGGCAAAGCCATAACGAGCTCGAACTTGACTTGCTTTGGACCGCCAAGTTCAACAAACATGTCTTCTTTTCGAATTCTCTCGCCTTCATACATCGGGGAGATGTCGAACGGAAAGCTCTCTTCGGCGCCGACGCTCACTTTTACCTTCGCATCCGCTGGAATCTGGACCTTTTTTCTTTCGACCATATCACCACCTCACATTCTACCTTTTGAACTCTTTTTCAAACCTATATTTGTATTTATCGGTTTTTTCACCCGAGCATCTTACATTATTCCTCACTCGAGCAAAAGAGAGACTTAGAGAGTAAAGCGAAGCTCTCAAAGACTGCAGAGTTAAAATTTTGACATAATATTATTTTGAATAATTTTTATATTCAAAGTAGCAGCTTGTATTAAATCATTGTCGTATAGTGATATCAGAATCCTTAAATACTCTACAGACAATTGAGTTCATGGCAAAGGTTACAAGAACGAAATCAAAAACACCGCCTTTGATGTCGTCCGCGGGCATAATGAGGTACTTCGAAGAGGAGAAGACAAGGATAAAGATAAATCCGAAAACAGTGCTCCTGAGTGGAGTGTTGACGGGTCTTGTTGTCATAGTTCTAAACGCCTTCTACGGTCTTTGGCCTTGAATGGCCTTTTCAATCGCCTTTTCTATCGCCTTCTTATGTGCATTTCCAGCCTTGTGGATCCCACCCTCTGGACCTCGTGAAGCGAGGCAAGGAAAGATCTGTGCGAAGTAGCCAGCTTTGGAAGGCGCTTCATCTATTCTAACCCCCTTAAGCTTTTCCGCAACGAAGTAACTCGCTCCACAAAACGCAGATCTCAGAACTCTAACCTCCTTTATCAAATCCCCCTCAAGCTCCACCTCAAATTCAGGCGTGCCGAAATGCGAGAAGAACTCGTGGTCCCTCAGCTTAGGAGTCGTGCAACATATCTCCTCCCATATAACCCTAACACCCCTTCTCTCCCCCTCAGCCTTGAGCTGTTTGTAAGCCCCAGCCTTAGCTCCACCGGAGATTATAACAATCCTCGTTCCACGCTCGGAAACTTGTCTTACAAGCTCGAGATTTATGTCTGCGTGATTTGCAAAGGAAACCACGAGCTCAGGCATCTTCGATGGCAACTTAAGAAATTCTGTCGCATCTTCGATCAAGTCTGGCAAATTCGATGGCAACTCATAGAGCTCCAATTCAAAGAATTTTCCAAACAGCTCGATGTCTCTTTTTCTTTGCCCCTTTCGATAGACTACGCCTATCTTCATCTGAGAAGCACCTCGATCGCTTTTTTAATCTCCACAAACGGCTTGAGGTCACACAGCTTGTATGGGGGAACGTTTTCTATGTCCGCTTTTATGAAGCATTCGCTGAATGGTATCTTTCCGATTATCGGATACCTTATCCTCTCGATTATCCTCTTAGCTTCATCGCTTTCAACGAATTTGTTCACAACAACTGCAATTTTCTCTATTCCGATATCCTCTGCAAGCTTCTTTATTCTTTCGAGTGTCTCGATAGCTCTACTTCCCGGTTCAACGACTGCGATGAGCAAATCTACACCTTTCGCAGTCCCTCTGCCAAGGTGCTCGATTCCAGCTTCCATGTCAAGAATTAGCACATTTTTCTCTTTGAAAATCGCATGCCTTAATATTGCACGCAGAAAGGCGTTCTCGGGACAAAAACAACCCTCTCCGCCCTTTTCTATGGTGCCAAGAACAAGAACTCGAACTCCATCTTCGTTGTAAACAGAGTACTTCTCGAAGATATCGTCGACCTTTGGGTTCAGCCTGTAGGTGCCCATTGGCATCACAACTCTCTCTTCGATTATATCCCTGAGTTCAGAAAGCGGTTTCGGTTTTTCCCTTAGCCCAAGGGCGGAAGGTAAGTTCATCGCAGTGTCGCAATCGATTGCGGTCACTCTATAGCCATCTTTTGCAAAAAGGTGTGCGAGTGTCGAAGCGATGGTTGTCTTCCCAACCCCTCCTTTTCCAGATATTGCAAGCTTCATCAACAAACTTCAGGCTTCGGTATAATAAGCTTTAAATATTTGTGCGCACTGTAATAGCTAATGTTTGATGCGAGAAGATTTCACATCAAAACGGGAAAAGGTTCTTGTATCGTAAAGGATAAAAAAGTGCTAAATTTCTACCTACTAAGCGAAGAAGAAGTCTCTGAAGTTGAGAAAATCGCTCCATTGCTTTCTGAACTACCAGCAAGCATAGACCTTTGCTATTTAGAGACAGAAAAGTTCAAATTCGGAGCTCTAAGATTCAAAGACCAATTCGTCGTCTTTCCCGTAAGAACAGGAAGTATCACGGAGATCATCCAAATGAGGAGCGTGGTGCAGAATGAGGGCTAAGTATGTGATCAAGAGAGGTGAAGAGATTGTTAATTACGGTGAGATGAACGAGAGGCTCTGTGAGGAAATCAACAAGGCAGGGGTAAAAAGGGCTATATTCTTG
>JBKBUO010000045.1:0-8440 GCA_046290005.1 Archaeoglobaceae archaeon
GTCCAAATCCCTGAGGTTTTCCGTAGCCTATTTTGAAAACAGCATTCTCTAATCCGAAACCCATCGCCACAAGCAGTCCACCAAGCTCAATCTCGTTCAAGTTGTATCCAATCACTTTCCCTCTTACTATGGAGCCAGCAGGTATGCACTCCAAGAAACCGTGCTTTGCCGTTTTTGGAGCCCTTCTTATGTAAAATT
This sequence comes from Archaeoglobaceae archaeon, assembly GCA_046290005.1. GTDB lineage: Archaea > Halobacteriota > Archaeoglobi > Archaeoglobales > Archaeoglobaceae > WYZ-LMO2. The sequence goes on from JBKBUO010000045.1 coordinate 199, forward strand.
TAACGTGCCCTCTTTTACTCCTTGTTGGTTTCCACTGTCTACAAACTTCTACCTCTCTAACATCCTTCTTCTCAGGTCTCAAGTCGGAGAAAAAGACCTTTGAGACCACAGCCTTATTTCTTGTAGCTCCAAATAGATTTGCGGTCATCTCTGATTTTCCAGTCAAGGCTAAGAAATTCGTTGATACAGCGCCCTTGAAGCTTGAGCCTGGGATCACGGGGAAGCCTTCGGAATTCCGGTAGTGCAATAGCAAAATACTATACTGCCCTTCCTTGGAAATCAATCTCTTATCTCCGCTTGAGACATGAAGGTTGCTTTTCAATTTGAAACTTGGTTCGATTAAGAAGAGGTTTTTGAACTTTTCTCTGCTCTCGATCTCTTCCACTTTTCGAGTCGTCGAGTCCACTGGAACGAAATCGTAGTAGCTCATAGTTTCACCAGTTTGAGCATGGAATCCAAGAACTTGTTCGCCTCTTCGCCCTTGAAATTCATCTCGATTCCAAAGAACGTCTTATTCTCTTTTATCTCTGGATTGAAAACAGCTCCTTCGATACCAACGCCTCCATCATAACTCTTAACTTTTATCGATGGGAAGTCCTTAGGAATAAGCTTCATGACTTCAAAGCCATTTTTTAAATCTTCCAAGCTCTTCCCCGGGAAGATCAGCGAGATCTCGTTTACTCCTATCGACACTTCCCCATAACCACGGCTCTTGAAACCTCCGATTCTTGCGATTCCAAGGTTCGTTAGATCTATCACTGGCTTTAGCAGTGCAAGAGCTTTTGGATTTAGATTTCTTGCAGAAAAAAGCTTTCCTTCAAAGATCGCTCCATCGAGGACACATTCAACTTCAAATAGATTTCTGACACCACCAGTCTCGGGGTTTATCGCTATATGCTTCCTCTCAGCCACTCTACCTTCCCTCATCGGAATTTCATGGAAAAGAATTGCCGAAGCACTATCGTTCTCTTCAGTTCCACCAAATATTTCATTTAGGATTTCATCAGCCCTCGCTGTTTTCACGAGTAGAATCCTTCTCAGATGTCCTCTGAAAAAGCCCTTCAAACTCGAGCCCGGGATGACTGGTTCGTTTCTCGAATTCTTTATCACGGGAAGATCAGAAGTCACGATGCTCAAAGCCCTTCCAGCTCCAATTCTCATCGGTCCCAAGGCTTTTATTTTTCCAGAAACTGTAGCTAAAAGGGAATAACTGCTGAAGCCCATAATCTCACCTCCATTCCTCAGCTTTTCCAACCGCAAGCCCTTCAGCTGAGTATTTCCAAGCTTTCTCTACCTTGATCGAACAAAGCCCATAACCACGAGATTTCATCCCTCCAAAGTGGATTTCGAGACCATTCTTTAGACTTTTGTAGAAAATCTCTCTAAAGAACTCGTTAACGTCGTCGTAATCATTTTTAAGCTCATCGAAAACTATCTTAAACTTGAACTTTCCCTCGACGTATTCCACTGTGAAGAGCTTTCCTTTTTCTACTCTATCCTTTTCAGGATCTATTTTCACGTGTGTTCTCGTGCCAACTGTGTATTCTAAAGGTTCCGCATCTGTTATCTTCAACGGGGAAGCAAGCCCAGAGATCCCAAAAAGCTTTTCTAAGGTTCCAATTTTTTTAAATTCCTCCAATTTCTCGTTCTCTTTTTTCTTAGAAAATTCCCTTTCGAAGTTTTCTAAGTCCCCCTCCAAAAACTTAAAGAAGCCAAACTTACCAAGGGCTCCGGAGTTCGCAAGCCTATAAAAGTGGGCCCTCAAAACACCCTTAATGCTCGATCCGGGAATCACGGGCAACTCTTTTCCATTGCGTTTAACCTTTAATATTGGGTTGTCTACTCCAAATCCCAAAGTCTTCTCAGAGCCTACGTGAAGCGGGGAAATCGTTTCTATAGTGCACTCAAGGACGTATCTGTTTTTCAGCGCCTCGTGCATAGGTCTTCACCCAGATCTGCTTTGATCGTGTAGATCTTAATCGTATACTCCATTACGCTCCTTAGTTCGTCTCTGATTCTCTCCCAACTACCCTCTTTTCTCTCCACGAATTCTCTTAGATTCCTAAAAAACTTTTTTGCGTCGCTTTCTCTATCCTCCTTTTCTTTCTTCTCCTCCTTTCTTCTCGCAACCATGTATCCAACTGAGATTATGAACTCCTCCTTACTCCCAACTTCATCCAAGAGCTCGAAAACCTTTCTGAGAAAACTTTTCGTCACTTTTCCCTCCTTTTCAGCTTTCCTTCTCTCATCTTCATCCCTTAAAACCTCGATATCCCTCAAAAGTTTGCATGAGATATCCAAAGCGTCTGACACAACCCATCACCTCCTCAAAACGCTAAACTCGTAATGCACGGGGTGGTTAAAAAACACCCAATCAAACCAAGGACGATTATAAAGTCTCAATTCAGATTCAGCGAGATCTCTCGAGACTTTTTCTGGCTCTTCTACCTTAAGAACTCCTGCGGATCCGGTAGAAATCGTGTCTGTCAAGATGAAATTGCTTTCCTTTTCAACTCTCTCGTATCTAACGAGCCTTCTAAGTCTTGTAATTGAAAACTCGGAATTAGGTAGCTTAGTCCCGTCGGTGAGATAAGTGTAGGTGGCGAAATAGCCTTCAAGTCCAAATTCTGCTATGAGCTCCGAAATCCTTTCAATCCCCTTCCTTATCGCCAAAGATCTCTTCTCGACAAAGTCTTGGTATCCTGCAGAGTTCACGAGTCTTAGCCTAACAAGACCCATCCCACGCGATCTCCAACTTCCAACTTTGATTTCGCCCTTAAACACTTCCTCGAGTTCCTCATCGCCTATTGCCATGAATCTCAAGTTCTGCGCTTCCGCTATCGCTGTAAAGCCGTAGAGTTCTCCTTCCTTAGAAGTTCTCAACTTCTCCCCTACGCTCGTTCTCGTTATTTGAACTACCTTCGCAGATCTAAAACTTTGTCCGTCGAAGTCCGAAGCTTTCTTCTTGAACCCTTCCTCCTTTAATTGCTCAAAAACATTCAAAAATTCTATTCTTTTCAATTTCCCGAGCCAAAACATTCTTTCAAGGAATAAGAATATCAAGAGGTCTTTTTTGTCTCTTTTACCGCTTCTCTGCTCCCCAATAGATTGCAACCCGACTATTCCCGGCTTTTCGTAATCCCATTTCCCAATTACTGCATTGGTAACCTTGAACCTCTTTTCCACCCATATCTTCCTATAAAGACAATTCTCCGGACAAGTGCCACAGTCAGGAGTTCTTTTCGTATCCTCGAGATTTTTACAATTCCCAATGGAGTTCCTAAGGTTATTCAAAACACAAACCCTCGCGATAGCCCCAACGATCGAGGATGCGGGGATGTAGTTTAGTCCTTCGATAAAGCTCGTTTTACCCTTCTTCGACGCTATGGCGACTGGTTCGATCGTTTCGAGTTCGACGAGAAAAACCCTCATACCTTCCCCTCCAAAAATCGCGTGAAGTTATCGTCTATTTTTATATCTTCGATTAGCCCAATTCCTCTCGATCCAAACCCACCGAGGGCTTCGTATCTCAGGTAGTTTAGGCAGTAGAAAAGGAACTTCGCTTCCTCTTCACTCAGTTTCACCAAAGGTCTTATTTTGACTCTCAGGCACTCTAAAGTTAGGAACTTGTAGGAGAACAAATGTCCCTCTTTTACAGAGCCTAAGCGTGGATCTATTTTTATTCCAAATCTCTTGTTGACACTATTCTCGCCACACTCTTCTACCGTTATCTGTATCTTTCCCTCTGAGTCGCTATCGCCGAAAATTTGCTTGGTGAGATCTTTAACGCCAGCAGAATTCGAAACCCTGATCGAAGCTTTTCTAAGCAAACCCTTTATGCTGCTTGCAGTGTATCTCAACGGAACAATTCCTAAGTCCACTTCCTCATCCTTAGATCCGCCAATTCTCAGACTACGTAGAAAAAGATCAACCTTTATCTCCCCAAACCACGGGCTCATGCTAATCACCCAACAATACCCTTGCAGTTTCTTTGACGAGCTTTTCTTTAACGTTTTCAGTTAGAATCCTCAGCGAGTCTGAGAGATCTACGTGGAAATACTTGGTATCTGGCGATTGGAACTTTCCATGCATCTCGTAGAGTTTTTTAAGCACTTCGTAACTACTTTCGTCTTTCTTAGTTCTTGCCATCTTAAATAAAAGCTCTATACACGCATCTGCGGTCGATTCTGGCATTTTATTTCCAAAAACTCTCTCCAACCAGTTTGGAGAAACTCCTTTCTCTACGAAGAAGCTTAGATCTCCGATGAACCTCAAAAACTCTTCACCGTTCATTGGAAATGAAGTGTATTTCTCTTGAGTCTCCAACTCATCCCTGGTCGGAATCTGGTCAAACTTCTGCATGTAAACGTAGACCTCGCCACCAAAAGATCTCTTGTCCTCCTTAGACTTTAACTTCGCCCTTCTCACCATCTCGTTTAAGACTTCGATCGTCGCCTTTATAGGAATCCTATTCTTAACTATCGCAACACCCATTGAAACCCCAAGGGGGAATACGGAAAGTGCTTCATGGGTCTCTTTTTCAAAAGTATCCCTTCTACTCCCAAGGAGTTTTTGAACGTTCCTTCTAAAGCTTTTCACGAAAACGAACACGAAAGCTGGATCCATTAGGACTAAAAAGTCGTCTCCACCAATGAAAACCACGTCAAATGGTATTTCTAAATCCAGTTCCTCAGATTGCACTTCGTAGAGCTTTGCAATCTCGAGCATCTTTATCAGAATTTCTGAAAAGGATTCGACTATAGAGCCCTCAATAACCTCATCGAGAATATTTGATATCCTTCTAAAAAGAGTTATCGAGTTTGCAGACTCTTTTACTTTTCCAAAGTTATCTCCGTCCCCTTTTATGAAGGCAATGTCGTAAGTTCCCTCATCCCGACCAAAGAAGTGCTGTCTGCCGAGATAGTTCCAAGTCGAGACGCCATGGAATTTAACCCTTTTCAGCTTTTTGAACCTTAGCTCTGCGATTACTTTTTTATTCTTAGCTTTTTCCTCAAATCTCCTGACTATCCTGCGAATTAATTTGCTTGAAATTTTGTCCAACTCAGCGATTTCAAGTTTTTCCAGATCAAAAGTGAAAAGAAGTTGCTCTTTCGTTCTCTTGTGTTCTTCAACCACAAGATAGCAACGTCTGCATATCCTCTCGTTCTCTGCCGAATAATTCTCAGCCTTGAATTCGTAGCAGTATTTGCATATTTCGCCAACTGAAATCGTCAAGCTTTCTCCAGGACTTTCGTATGTCTCTAAAAAGTTTAAAGTCCTTGAAACAACTTCTCCAAAGTTTCTCCTTCTAATCGAGACTTCTGATTGATCTTCGAGGAAGACCTTGGGCCCGTATTTGAGTTCATAGAGCTTGTAACCAATTCTGGGCGGTAACTTCGGTTTCGCCACGACAGTTTTCTCTTTGAAGAGCTTGAGAATCTTTTCTCTGATTTCATCGTAGTAGCTTGGTGGGATTATGGCGAGCAAAGAGCCACCCTTGGCATAGATAAGACTCTCCGGTGAGATTTCATCTTCAATCATTTCTCTGACCTTTTCTAGAACGTTTTCGAGCAAAATACTCGCTCCAGATACGTATTTTCTGAAGTCTGAAGCATTTATAAACTTTTGAATCCCCCCAACTTCGAGACAGAGAACTCCGAGCTCTGGTTCTACGCCGAAAACCTCTTCGAGATTGAAGAGTTTGTTGTCCACTTTTCGAGGATTTGAGGGGACTAAATACTCGAGTTCTTCTTCGATTTCTCCTTTTTCCAAATACTCGATGATCGAATTTATTTTCTTCTTATCGTCCTCCTCAAGCCAATTACCAAGCTTTTGCTGTATCCACTTACAAACCTCGACCATCCTTTCATCGAGCGATATAATTCTGTCGGCGACCGATATCTTGTCCGCAACTGCAATTACCCATTCGAGCTTGGTTTCCGGCTTGTATTCTTCCACCTTTCCCCATCTGTAGTGGTGCTTAGAAGAGCACGTTGCAATCTCCTTGGCAATCTCTTCAAATCCTGCCATTCTTAGTATTCTTTCCACATACTTCCTCGTTCTTTCGTCATGTTGCCATGGTGGATGTTTTCCAATGTCGTGAAGAAGTGAGGCACATCTTACGATTTCCTTCAAGTCTTCTACTTTTCTAAGCATGTCTGCAAACTTTCCATCGTATTCTGAACCGAAGTCTACACCCAAACGTGACAATTCCAAGGCAAGTGGCACTGCGATCGCTGTGGTCGACAGCGAATGGTCCGAAAGGGTAGAGAAAAATCCGGGGAATCTCGTGTCTGCGGGCGAGTTTTTGCAAACGTTGTTGTCCCTCAGAAAATCCGCTACGAAGTAGTTGAAGTTCTTCAAGCTCTTAAATTTCTTTCCGCTTAAAGTCTTTTCAAGCTCTTCACCTGCAACGACGTGTTCTCTCTTTAAAACCTCCGAACTTATGGGGTTAAGTGTTAACATTCTATCCCCCCTTGCTATTCTGTGAAAAGAACATATATAAATCTTTCCAAAACTCAAAAAACTTAAAAGCCACTGATAAATTAGGTTATGAAGATCGCAGTCATCGCACCCCTTGGCTTGAGCCCACCAGTCGTAACTGCTTTCGTCGATGGAATCGGTGAACCAATAAGCGACTTAGTCGTGCTGACAACTGAGAACGAAGACGTTAAAGCTGGCTATGAGCTTATAAGAATTGGATTGAAGCGGAGATATCCCAAGATGAGGGTTCACGAAGTCTCTTTGCCTTTCGAAGATGTTAACACAACTGAAGAGAACCTCCGATTCATGTCCATATGTGCCAAGATAATAAGAGATGAGAGGAAAGAATACGAATGCGATAAAATTCTGCTAAACGTCGCAGGTGGGAGAAAGAACATGTGTATCACGCTTTCTCTGCTTGGGCAAATCATGGGCGTCGACGGAGTTTACCACGTGGTGAGCAAAGATGTAAAGATCGTGAACGAGCTCTTGGAGAACCTAAGGAGATACATAAGAGAGATATACAAAGCCGAAAGTTATGAAGAAAAGCTTAGGATTTACAAGGAAAGGGAAAAGCACTTCGACAGCCTTCTATTCCCAGACAAAAAAGAATATGAGATAATAAGGATACCAACTCTGCCCTACCCTGGGGATTACCTTGCAAAGATAATAAACGCGACGCTTACAAACCTTGACTCTCTCTCGCGTGAAGAAAAAAGACTCCTGGAAGCGCATGGAATCCTTGAAGTCGTTGGGAGGAGATACATACTTACAGATTATGGAAAGAGATTTATGGAGGTGATTGTTGGAAGATGATAGTTCAAATCGTTGGAGACCCAAAGAATTATAAAGAAGTAGAATATATAATTGACGAAAAACAATATAAAGCTTACTTTGCCTCAAAGGCCTTGAGAGACAACATATACGAGAAAGAAGGTTGTTATGAAAAAATAATACTTTTCATCCCAGAGAGTCTGCTTGAAGAAAAATACCAACGCAATTTGGAGTCTTTTGAAAAAGAAATAAAGGTTAGAGGTCTTGAAGACTTCGAACTCATTGAAATCCCGTCGATTGGAGAATACAAAATTGGAGAGGAGAGGATATCTTACAAATACGCCCTTGACGATGTCACTGTTTTTATTTTCCTCGAATTCATCAAGAGAAAACCAGACAAGATCTTAGCAGATGTTTCAACCGGGCAGAACGTGTACGTTTTTGCATTGATCGAGAGTATACGGAGATATGTCACGTATAGACAACTTGAACGTATCCTTCAAGAACCTCCCAAACTCGAAGTAAAAATTGCGACATATCAACCAATAACCAAAGATGTGAAAAGAGCTAAAATCGAAATACGCCCCTTTTACACAAGATCTTTCTTCCAACTTCCCGAAGCAAAACCGGACAAACTACACAAATCAAATGGAGAAAAGGTAGGAAAGATCGGCGAAAGATATAAAGAAGCAAAATCGAAATTCAGGAAGGTTCAAGAAAAACTCACGATCGCCTACAACTCGATTCGCTACAATATTCCGCTTGCCTTTTATCAGATACTTAACTTCGAAGACGATATAGAGAGCTTGGAGGAAAGTATGGTAGATTTTGTAAAAGAGTATCTGAGATCGGAGGTTTCAGTTGATCTCAGAGAAGTGTCGAATGTTTTCTTTTCGATCGCGATGTTCAAGAGCTTTAAAGAATTCAGAAATAGTCTTTTTCTTTCAGAGGCGAAAGTTAGTGAAATCAAGGATAAGTTTTCAGA
>JBKBUO010000045.1:8539-11514 GCA_046290005.1 Archaeoglobaceae archaeon
GGTCTACAAGAATGTCGGGCTCGATCTAAATAGCGTGTTTCTCGAAAGAGATATCACAGAAATTGAAGACGCTACAAAAAACAGGGAAAGATTGGAGTGGAGACCTTTAATAAAGCTCTATAAAGAGAAAGTGCGAGAAATGGGAGGAAGCAAAGACAAAAAGAGAAATTTCTTTGCCCACAGCGGATTTCTAAAGGAGTATACAGAGATAAAGGTTTCTAACCGAGAAATATACCTTCGATGGAACTCTGAAAAAATAGAAGAGATCAAAAAATGGTTGCTAAGGCCAAAATCCTAAAAGATCGGAAGGGGTTCTAAAAATAGCTTTGGAGTTCATCCCATAGCGCTCTTCCTAATCAAATCCCAACACAATAAAACCTCGAATAAGAGAGGGGACTGAAACGCAATATTCATATATCTACCGATCCTTAGGAGCTTGAACGATGCAACACAACAAGGGCCCGTGGCTTAGCCAGGACAAAGCGACGGCCTTCTAAGCCGTAGATCGCGGGTTCAAATCCCGCCGGGTCCGCTATTTTTTCTTTCACACCCTTCTTTTGGACTAGAAGCGGATTTTTAAATTAATTGTTTTTTATCAGATAACTCTCTCGCCACTTTCTCCGAGTGTTTCTTTAGCTGAATACTTAGATGGAATAATACTTCCAGCCAATTGATATGAGCGTAGCTTTGAGGAATTTCAGAAAGAAATTGCCAGAACTTGCGGAATTTCTTTTGTTGTCTAACGAGCGCCGAAGTCTTCGAACTTCCGCTTCTCAACTCAACGCTTAAAAAAGACATAATTTAAAAAACTTGTAGAAAATGAGACAAAGTATGAAGATACCCGGGATGCTCTACATACTTGTCTCCTTTACTCCGTGGGTTATCTACTGGGTTCTCTGTAGTTTTGGAGATAAACTCGGCATCGCTATTCCATTTGCGGTTTCTTTACTACTCTTAATTTCCCAAACTAAGAAACGGAGCTTAAGTCTGATGGATCTCACCTCTGCTTTCTACTTCGCCATCGCAACGATTGGCACTTTCGTTTTCAACTTGGACTTTTTTGTAGAAAGTAGCGGTTTTCTGGGTTATCTCGTCCTCTTTCTCATGGCTTTCTCCTCTTTGATGATTAAACAGCCTTTTACATTGCAGGTTTCAAAAAGGGATTATCCGGAAACCTATTGGAAAGACAAGTTGTTTTTAGCTGTGAACAATGCAGTTACAGCGGTTTGGGCAAGTATCTTTCTAATAAATGCAACCCTATTTTTGCTCGCCAAGCCCTTTGCAGTGATACTTTCGAACATTTTGATCGTCTTTGGAATTGTGTTTTCGTTCATATTTCCCTTAAAGGCTCCCGCTTACCTGATTTCAAAGGGGTTCAAAAAATACGATTGGAGCATAGAAGTGGATCTGCAAAAGCCTAAAGGGGAGAACGAATACGATGTAATTATTGTTGGCTCAGGAATTGGTGGGTTAACTTGCGGGGCACTGCTTTCAAAGAGAGGCTACAAAGTTTTAGTTCTGGAACAGCATCATCAAGTTGGGGGCTACTGCTCTTCTTTCAAAAGAAAAGGATTCGTTTTCAATGCAGGAGTGGAGGATGTAAGCGGGCTATGGGAGAGGGGACCTATTAGCTTTCTATTAAAAGAGCTCGGGCTTAAAAAAGAGGACTTGTTCGTGAGGAATAAAACGAGATACGTTTTTAAGGGTAGAGAAATAGAAGCCAGAGATTTAGAGGAGTTCAAAAAACTCCTTTCCGATATGTTTTCGGATGAAAAGAGAAGCATTTTAGCTTTTTTCGACGATGCGCAGAAAGCCTATGAGGAATGCTACAAAGACTCTGAGATTTATGGCACGCCTTTGCCCGCTGAACTGATTGCAAAGCTCCTTGGAGAGCGAAAACTCTTGGATTACCCAAGAGAACATCCTCACTTCTACGACTGGCTGAACAAAACGTATAAACAAAAGCTCGATGAGTATTTTAAGAACGAGGAATTAAAAGCACTGCTTTGCGCTTTGCTGAGTTACCTCGGCACAGAACCTGAAAGAACGCAAGCGAGTAGTGCACTTACTGCATGCGTTTCCTACTACCTTCACGGAGGCTATTTTCCAAAAGGAGGGGCGCAAAGATTTGCAGACAGTTTGAAGGGGGTCATAGAGAGTTCTGGTGGCAAGGTTCTAATCAGTCACAGGGTGGAGAAGATATTGGTGGAGGACGGAGAAGTTAGGGGTGTGAAGGTTTCCGATAAAGTCTTCAAAAGCCCCATTGTGGTATCCAACGTAAACGCTAAAACCACTTTTTTAGAATTGGTTGGAGAAGGCAAATTAGACAAGGACTTTGTCGAACTCATAAAAGGACTAAAGATGTCGCCGTCGTGCTTTATGACGTTCTTGGGAGTTGATATGGATTTGTCCAACTATCCAACGATCATCAAAAACTTGGACGATGGTTACGATGTCGTCATCAATTCAAACGCTGATCCAAGTTTAGCACCCAAGGGCAAAGCCAGTGTTACAATATTGACCAAAGCAAGCTATCACGATTTTCCGGAAAGGGGGACGGAAGAGTACTTAAAGAAGAAAAGGGAGATGACTGAAATGCTAATTCGAAGAGCTGAAAAAGTCATACCCGGTTTGAGCAAACACATAATCGTTCAAGACGCAGCAACACCTAAAACCTTCGAAAGATACACTTCTATGCCAGAAGGGGCGATCTATGCATTCGATCAATCAATCGAAGTTAAGAGACCCTATTTTAAAACGCCGATCAGGGGCTTATACTTGGTAGGTGCTTCAACTTTCCCAGGCGGCGGAATTGAAGCCGTCGTAATTTCGGGAATCATTTGTGCGAACGATATATGTAATTGGACAGGAATAATACATTCTTCCCCTCCGGGGGAAATATAGGATTTCTTGGGATGTTTTCGCACTCTTCTCCCTTTGGCATAGACGGCGAGATACACGTGAACGCTGTAATC
>JBKBUO010000046.1:0-11324 GCA_046290005.1 Archaeoglobaceae archaeon
GACGCCATCGTATCTTGCGAGATTCGATGAAGCTTCGCTCATTGCTATGACGTAGTAGGACGCGAGAGCATACTTCAGCGAGGGGAGCTCGACTTCTTCGTAGTCAAAATTGTTCATACACTCGTAAAACTTGTCCATCACCTCTTCTTCCGCGGTCATGTTCTTTATCAACCCGATCCTCTCGACCTTTTCTTCTCTGAAAACGAAACTTTTCCCAGAGTTCGTCGAATCTCTTTCGTCTTTTCCGGCTATAACTTCCAAGAGAGTTGCGATATCCTCTATGCTATTCGCCATTGGTCCAATTTGTTCAAGGGAATTCGCGTAGGGAATTAAACCGTATCGCGAGACGAGTCCATAGGTGGGCTTTAAACCATAGACTCCACAAAAACTCGCGGGACATCTTATGCTTCCCCCAGTATCGCTTCCCAAAGCTAAGACAGCTTCATTCGCAGCTAAAACTGCTGCACTTCCACCACTGCTTCCGCCAGCAACTCTATTGAGATCGTATGGGTTCTTTACAACTCCAAAGTAAGAGGTCTCAGTCGTCGTCCCCATTCCAAATTCGTCCATGTTTGTCTTCCCTATTATTATCGCTCCTTCCGCTTTCAATCTCTCAACAACGTGCGCATCGAAAACTGGGACATAGTTTTCGAGCATCTTTGAAGCACAGGTCGTTCGTATACCTTTCGTCGTTATGTTGTCTTTCACAGCAACCGGAACTCCCGCGAGCTTACCCTTCAAATTCCCCTTGTCAAAGCTCTCTGCAAGACTCAGAGCTTCCTTCTTGCAAACCGTGATGTAGCCGTTGATTTCACTTCTTTCAATTCTTTCAAGCAATTTGCTTATCGCCTCATAACATCCAACATCGTTTAAAAGGGCTTTCCACTCAGAAAGGTTCACTCTACCACCCTTGGTCCAACAAAGTAGCCCTCCTCCCTCCTCGGAGCGTTCATTAAAGCTTCGCTTTGCTCGAGCCCCTCCTTAGCTTCATCGTTCCTAAACACGTTGCTAATCTCGAGAACGTGAAAGGTCGGCTTCACGTCTTCGCGAATTTCATCGAGAACATCGAAATAGGATAGAATTTCTTCGAACTCCTCCCTAAATTTTTCCGCTTCTTCTTCTTTGATGAAAAGCCTTGCAAGCCTTGAAACATGGTAAACATCTTCGATCGAAACCATGCAGAGATTTGACTGCGTTGCAAATAAAATTATTGTGAGGCCACCTTTTTTCCAGCAAGTTTTACCGCGTTTAAAAGATCTTCCTTTGGGATTATCGTCACAATCGGAACTCGGACAATTTTTTCGAGCGTCGGGCTTAGTATTGGAGCGCAAACAATGGCTTTAGCTCCATCTCTTTCTGCTTTAACAGCGGAAATGACTGCTTCTTCAAAGCTGTTCGCAGAGTATTCTCGAATCGGTATTCTCTTCTCGTCGACCTCCACGAAATAGCTCATGAGCATGTTGAGCACAGATCTCGAGGCTATCACAGCGATGAAATCCTCGGTCTTCTTAATCTTCTTCGCAATAAAAACCGCTATTTGTCTCAAGGTCTTTAGATTTGGTTCTCTCCTCCCCGAGACTATTTTGTAAATCGTGCTCTCTGAAATTCCAGCTTCTTTGGCGAACTCTCTGATCTCCATTTTTAACTCGTTTTTTATCAAAGCCTCGAGCTTTTTCCCAAAGTCCTCTGCGAGCACGAGTTCTGCAATCACTTTTTCGAGTTCCATATGGTTTATTGGGTAAAGAAATATATATTTTTTCCTAAAGAGGAAGAAAAATCGGCATTTTAGGAAAAATTTTTTATGTTGAACTACGTCTTGGTGGTATGAGAAGGTTAGTGGTTCTCCTACTACCACTCTTACTCCTTGGTTGCGTAGGTGAGAAAAGCGAGGATATCAAGGAGATAAGGGTCAGCCATCAGCCAGGATGGCATCACGTAGCGCTTTTTGTGATAATTGAAAAAGGCTGGGACGAGAAAGTCTTGGGGAAGAAAATCGTCACTACTTCTTTCCCCTCCGGTCCTTCGCAGATGGAGGCATTTTCCGCAAGGCAACAGGAAATCGCATACGTCGGCTCAGCACCGCCACTTTCGATAATTTCCCGTGGCTTTAATGCGAAGATCGTAGCAATAGCGAACGCTGAGGGGTCTTCGTTGGTTTCAAGCCCAGACTTCGAGTTCAAGTCGATTGAATCGCTGAATGGTAAAAGAATAATGACTTTTCCGCCCGGATCAGTTCAGTGGACGATTTTGTCTTCTTGGTTGAAAGAAAATGGAATTAAAGCCGAGATCGTCACGGCTTCGGGCACTGCTGAGATAAGAGAAGCTTTGAGAAGCAGATCCGTTGACTTAGCCTTTGTTCCAGATCCAGCGCCTTATGTTATGGCCCAAGAAGGTGCAAAAATAGTCATGCACTCTCGAGAGATGTTTCCAATGCATCCATGTTGCGTCGTTCTTATGAACGGGGACTTCATCAAAAACAACAAGGATTTGGCGGTGAAGTTTGTGGCGCTTCACATAATCGCGAGCGAGTATGCAGAGAATGAGAAGAATCGCGAAGAAATAGTCGGTATTCTCGAGAAATGGCTTAAGATAGACAGAAGTGTGGCTGAAAAATTCCCGGGAACTACGAATCTGCAGACCGATCCAAGAGACAACTCTTGGATGCGTGGATTGCAAATGCTCTGCGATTCTCAGTTTGAATTGGGTGTTACGAGGGACGCAGATGGGAAAGTTGTGAGACTCGAAGCGGAAAAGCTCTTGGACTTCGAAATCTACAACGAAGCGCTTAAAATTGTCCCGAAGATCAAGAAACAACTCGGGATAGAATGAAGCCGAGGATTTTTTACATCACAATCTCTGTTTCAATTTTTCTGATTTTTTGGGAAACCTTTTACCTTCTTTTCATTTTTGACCCATTTCTCTTAGCTCCGCCATCGAAGGTAATTCCGACCTTCGCAAAGCTCATCGCTTTTCAAGATCCGAGCTTTAAAATGCCAATCGACATCGTCTTTAGCCTCTACCACTATGCTCTCGGATTTTCTTCAGCTCTAATAATTGGGATTTCTCTCGGATTGCTGATGGGTTTCTCAAGAACTTTGGAAAACCTTCTCTCGCCCGTAGTTGAGCTTATTCGCCCCATCCCACCAATAGCTTGGATTCCGATCTCAATTCTACTTCTAAAGCTCACACACACAGCAGCGGGTTTCATAATATTCATAGGTTCCTTCTTCCCAATCCTGCTGAACACCCGCCATGGAGTTGCGAGCGTGGAAAAGAAGTTTTTAGAAGTTGCTTTAACGCTTGGGGCGAGCAAATTCGAAATTCTAAGGAAAGTAATAATCCCAGCTTCGATGCCTTCGATCTTCACAGGGATCAGAGTTGGTTCAGGAGTTGCGTGGATGTGCGTCGTTGCAGCAGAACTTTTTGGCGTTGCCCCCTATGGGCTTGGGTATCAAATAGAGATAGCTCGCCTTTACCATGCGCCAGAGATCGTGATCTCCTACATGGTCTGCATAGGTCTCGTGGGTTATGCGTTGGACAATGTTTATAAGTTCTTAGAAAGCAGAGTGCTCAGGTGGAGGAGGGGGCTTGTCGTTGAGTGAGATTCTTCGGGTTTCGAATTTGAGAAAAAGCTTTAACGACCTACTCGTCATCGATTCGCTCAGTTTCTCCATAAGTGCGGGGGAATTTTTCTGCATTCTTGGACCAAGCGGTTGTGGTAAAACGACTTTGCTTAGGATAATCGCAGGATTTGAGGATTACGAGGGAGAGGTTTTGCTAAAGGGGGAGAAGATTAAAAAACCCGGTCCCGACAGGGTTCTCGTTTTTCAAGATTACGCCCTCTTCCCGTGGAGAACCGTGATTGGGAACGTCCTCTTTGGCATTGAATCCAAACTTCAAAAGAAGGAGGCTTTAAAAGTCGCAGAGGAAATGCTAAAACTCGTCGGACTCGAGGGTTTCGAAAAATCCTATCCTCACGAGCTATCCGGTGGAATGAAGCAGAGGGTTGCGCTTGCAAGAGCTTTGGTCTGTAATCCAGCAATTCTTCTGATGGACGAACCCCTCAGCGCCTTGGATGCGCAGACGAGAATGGAGATGCAGGCAGAACTTGTGAAGATTTGGCAGAGGACGAAGAAAACTATCGTTTATGTGACGCACAGCATTGAAGAAGCTGTTTTCCTCGCAGACCGAATTTTGGTTCTATCGAGAAGACCCGCAAAAGCTAAGGCTTTACTCGAAGTTAAGCTCGGGAGACCGAGGGATAGATTTGATGCAAGATTCACTGAGATTTCGCAAAAAATCTACGAGCTTTTGAAAGACTAAGAGAGAAGGAGGTTTAATAGATCTTTTATGGAAGAATTGCGACAACCTATGAAACGATGCAAAAATTTAAATAATAGATTAAAGCGCATACGCCTATGAAACTCGGGGGCAGGTTTATTGGCTGGACTTGCACTGCTGCTACAGATCTCTTTGTTTGTACTTTATACGATTGTTCTTGGATTTGCACTGTTTGTGAGATGGTTGATCCTTAGACTAAGGAAGTGAAGTTGATTGGACTGCTTTTCATCTCTTTATTCAAAGTTCTCTCAAGCTTGCCAATTTTTAAAGAAGTGAATCTCCAAGCCGTTTTGAAACGTAAAGCCCAGAATAACATGGAGGGATATCTCAGATTTGACAAGAAGCTGAGAGATAAACTTCAAATGCTCTCTAATACAAGAAATGGCCTAATAAAGCGCGAAAAAGCGGGCCCGGCGGGATTTGAACCCGCGACCTGCAGCTTAGGAGGCTGCCGCCATATCCGTGCTAGGCTACGAGCCCCAACTTTTTTGGTTTCAAAGTTTTATGAGCTTTTTGGTTTCTTTTTCCTTGCGTTCCAGAACATGTAGGAAGAGTAAAGAGCGAAGAATGCGAAGAGCATGAGGAAAAGGTTTAGTCTCCATTCGAACGAGAACTCCGCCTCAAAGGGTTTAGGATGCAAGGGTGAGAAAAAGCCTGCGATGTAGCTGAAAGGAACGGTTACGTATGCGACGATCAGGTATAGGGCTGAATACCTCTCTTTTTCGTTCTCGACTATGTTCCGAAGGGAGAAATAGATTGCGTAGACAAAGATCAGAATTAGAACGAGGACCTCTCTTATCTCATACCACGTGAAATAAGTCCCCCAAGTCTCTTTAGCCCAAATCGCGCCAGTGATAAAAGCGACTACGGCAAGAAAGAGACCGATTTTTGCGGAGACGTTTGCAATAAAATCCTTGAACAGATCTCTGCTCCGTAGATATAATATCGAGTAAAGAAATGAGACCGTAAAAGCGAGATAGGAAGTTATCGCGGAGGGGATATGGATAAAAACGATTCTGTAGATCTCTATCTTTGCTGGCAAGGCCGTCGCGTTGTACGCGCCGACCAGAAGCATTGCAGCTCCGACTACAAGGAGAACTTTTTCAAGCATGGCACAAGTTGTGGTCAGATTAAAAAGCTTTTTAAATTTCCAAGATTACGGTGTTTATGATAAAAATAGTGTTCGTGGCACTTACCTTGATCTTCCTCGGTTCATGCTACTTAGGGTATCTTCTCGCAGAAACGTATCCGAGCGTTGTGGAAAAGGAAATCGAGACCATAAGGGAATTTTTCCGGAGCCTTTCCTCTGAAAAAATTTCCCCCTTGGAGATCTTCGCTCTGATATTTTTGAACAACTCGATAAAGTCTTTCATAGCCATGCTCCTTGGCGTTTTCTTTGGTGTAATCCCCATCCTGTTCATCTTTCTCAACGGTCTCATCATAGGCTTTTTTGCGAGTTTCATAGGCTCCGAAATTGGGATAATTACATTTCTTTTGCTCCTTCTCCCACATGGAATTCTCGAGATCCCAGCGGTAATCCTTGCGTGTAGCTATGGTTTTTTGCTCGGGGTTGAGTTTTTGAGGGACAGAAAGAACCTTAGGAAGCACGTTTCAAAGGCAATTCTAAACTTTGTCCGCTTTGTCCTCCCCATGTTGTTAGTTGCAGCCTTTATAGAAACTATTTTGATCTCTCTACTCTAACCTTTTTTGCGCCAATCCCTTTAGGTCCAAGATATCCTTACCCATCGCATATGCTTCTTCGTCGACGCTGAAACCCTTTGCGGTGACCTTCAGATCTTCGATCAGGAAGAACTTCCACTTCTTCCTGGGGAGCTTTAGAGCGACAAAGCAAGTAGCCCCAAATGCCTTAGAGAATTTTTGGAGCTTTTCAATTTCTTCTGAAGATACGTAAAGGGGTAAAGAGCTTCTCATCTTGACCTCAAATGCAAAAAACTTCTTTCCGTCCCCCGCCACAATGTCGGGGCAAGGAAAGGTAGAAACACCACTCCCAGCAACTCGAACTGCTGCAAATCCGTTCTTCCAAAGTTCAGCTATAAGCTCTCTTTCAAACCTTGAGCCCTTGCTTTTCATTACCGCTTTCTAAAGCCTTCCACAACTTAAGATTTTGCTGGGAAAAAGTTTAATACTACATGCTACTCAATAACGTGCGTAAAATGCTAACTAATAACAGAATTCGAGATGTGTGGTGTTATGGTGCGTATGGTTTGGGAGTATAGAAGACACCCTGATGTTGGTTTTGATCGCAACCATTCTTATTTCAATTGAGGGGTTGCTTTAATAAATGTTCCCGCAGAGCAACTTACGCCAGGTTCGTCTTCTTGGTTTTTGGACACGTTTACGATCTTTATTATTCTCTATAGCTTTTTACGTTCTTATAAGGGGCGATTTCCAATTTTACTCGTTTTTTCTCCAGCGTATTTTTAGTAGGAAGACTTCTCCCTGAGAGTCCGGTAGAACAACAGATATTGGATCAGCCCTTTTTTGGGCTACTTGTCCTCCTCCTTGGTCGTGCAGTTGGTGCTTACCTTGCCTGGAAATCGAATAAACCATAGTGGAGAACTCTTGAAAAGCTCAGAAAGATTTATAAATTTTCGCAGTAGAAAATTAAACGGTGATTGTATGTCGCTCAGCGAAAAGGTTGTAAAGGCTTTGAATGCGCAGCTAAATAGAGAGATATATTCGGCGTATCTGTATCTTTCGATGTCCGCCTACTTCGACTCTTTGGGCTTGAAGGGTTTCGCAAACTGGATGAAGGTGCAATGGCAAGAAGAATTGATGCATGCGATGAAGTTTTTCGACTACATTGCGAATCGTGGCGGTAGGGTGGAGCTTTACGAGATCGAAGCACCACCAAAAGAGTGGCGATCGCCACTTGAAGTGTTTGAGTTCGCATTGGAACACGAAAAATCCGTTACTAAGCGAATCTCGGAGCTTGTTAACTTGGCAATCGAAGAAAAAGACCATGCAACTTTCAACATGCTCCAATGGTTTGTAAACGAGCAAGTGGAGGAGGAGCAGAGCTTTGGCGAGATAGCTGCAAAACTAAAGTTAGCTGGAGATGATACAAGAGCTCTGCTATTCTTAGATTCAGAGCTTGGTAAAAGAAGGTTTGGTGTAGAAGATGAATCCGGAGGCGCTGTACAAGATTAGCTACGGTCTTTACATAGTTGCTTCTGTCAAAGAAGGAAAGTTCTCAGCACAGATAGCGAACACGGTGTTCCAAGTAACCTCAGAACCGCCAAAGGTAGCCGTTTGTCTAAACAAGAAGAACACAACCCACGAGTTTGTTAAGAGTTCAAGGATTTTTTCGGTAACAGTTCTTGAAAAGGATACACCAATGCAGTTCATCGGGAGATTTGGTTTCAGAAACAGCAGGGAATTCAACAAATTCGAAGGTGTAAACTTTAAAATCGGGAAAACTGGAGCACCAGTCGTTCTTGATCACGCAGTAGCGCTTCTGGAAGCAGAAGTTGAGGGCGAATGCGACGTTGGAACTCATACGATTTTCATTGGCAAAGTAGTTGATGCAGAAATAATTAGCGGTGCAGAAGTTATGACCTACGAGTACTACCACTACGTGAAGAAAGGAAAAGCTCCAAAGACCGCAACCGTCTACTTAGAAAAATGACACCTGAAGAGATTTTGAAGAAAGCGCTGGAGCTCGAAAAGGAAGCGATAAGAATATACAGCGAGATGAAGGAAAAAGCCACTGCCGAAACTTTGGACATTCTTGAATACCTAATAGATCAAGAAAGGGAACACATCAGAATCATAAGTGACAGGTTAAAGGTTTTGTTGTTGCTCAGTAGTAAAGAGGAAGGCTGATCATCAAAGCAAGCACGAATGCGAGAATTGCAGAGCTCAAAAACAATTTTTTAGTTTTTCTCTCCTTCAAATAGCTACCAATAGCCTCTGTTAGAACCACCACGGAAAAGGTGAAAACCATTAGCAAAAGGAAAGACAAAGACTTTGGCAACTTTTCGACTGGGAGATAGCTTTCCCAAATTTTCAGCGAGTAGTAGGCGACGGCGACAAACTCGATCACTACTGCTGCAGCTGTGATCGCAGATGTTTTCTTCCCGATCTCAAACTCCTCCTTCCTTCGCTCCATCTCTATCTGCAGATAGATCATGTTGAACTTGTTTTCAATCTCCCTTAGAGCTCTTTCACACTCCTCAGCGAATTTCTTAGCAAATTTCGCGGAGTTGTCGAGTTTGGTTACTTCTTCTTTGATAAAACCACCGAGTTTCTCGACAAGGAACTTGGCAGTTGCAATCGAAGTTTCTGCCTCATCCAACTTAGCAACAAAGTTCGAATAAACCATAAAAAATGAGTCCCTCTCCTTTGAGAGTTCTACAGCGTATTTTTCTAGATCTTTTTCCTCTTTTTTCAGCAAATCTCTTATTTTTGAGACCTTTTCTGCAATGTGGTTTCGGGTGAGAAAGCAATCTCTGAGGGTAATCCTCGCAATTGCAACCTCTGAAAAAAGGGCTGGTAAGAGATCGTTGAATAGTTCTTCATCAAACTCTGTTTCGATTTCTATTGTCTCCCCAAGTCTGTATTTCCCATGAGAGAACCTCTCTCCTTTTTCAATTGTCTTCAATTCGACTTCAAACTCAGCAATCGGAATTGAAGAGGTCTTGAAGTTCGAGATCAGAAAGAGGTAGGATTTATATTTCCCCAAGAGCACCCCAGCACCTTCAGCAAAGATCTCTACGTTCTTTGATCTCCTGAAAGTAGGTTTAACAATTCCTTTAAGCTCATTAAGTATCTTTTCGAGCTCTTTTTCTGTGAAGATCAGATATTTCATACTTATTTTTTCGTTAAAATGTAGCTCAGAGTTTCTTGAAATCTCAGCTCATCTAAGGTCTCTAAGACTCTCTTTAACTGTTTTTCGATTTCTTCGATCGCTTTTTCGCAACCAACCTCTTCTTTTATTTCCACGTAGCCCATTGCGATTGCGAGTGGATTCCTGAGCTTATCCGCGAGGTCTTCGAATTGGCGGAAGTTTTCAGCGAGAAGGTGGGAAAGTATTCTCCTTTGTCTTTCCGCTCTGTAGTGTTTTATTGCAAATCCAAGATCTTCGCTGAGCTGTGAAAAGATTTGGATCTCGTTCTCTGTTAGTTCTCCGACTGAACATAGGGCGAGAACACCTAAAATCTTGCCCTCGAACGTAACTGGGATTACGAGTGATTTTTCTTTTGCATTGGGACACGCGCATTTTTCGAACTTGAACTCCATTTTACCCTCTCGTGGACATTCAGAGGCGTTGGGGACCGCTTCAACGAGTTTCCCTGACTCAAAAAGCCATGCATAGGCTTTGATGCCAAACTCTTTCAAGATCTTTTGAATTTTCAGCAATAGAGAGTACTCGTCCAACTCTCTAAAGATCTGTTGGTTTATCTTGTTCAGAATTTTCAAGGCTCTGTTTGTTCTCTCGAGCTCAATTTCCAGTTTTTTATTGTCCGTGACGTCTCTTGCTACTCCCTCGCTACCGACTATTTCCCCGTTAGAGAATCTCGGCCACTCTAAAACGTCAAGGAACCTCGTTTCGCCGTTCGCAGTTTTAGCTTTAAAGACAAATCTAACCGTTTCACCCTTTAAAACCTTCTCAAAGTTCTCTTTGAGGATCTCTATTTGATCTTCAAACGCAATCACTCGAGAAGTTTTTCCAATTATGTCCTCTATCTTGAAACCAAGGATTTCATAGCTTGGATTGACTTCGAGAAATCTTCCATGCTCGTCAAGTATGAAAAGGAAGTCTTTGGCCTCTCTAAAGAATCTCTGGTATATTTTCAGTGCTTCGATGTTCTTTTGCTCCTCTGTGTATTCTAATCCGATGAAGATTTCGAAGTCGAAGACCTTCTTATTTATTATTTTAAAAATTTTATTATTTATTTTTATTATATCTTTATCAACGTTCTCTTTGAGCTTTATTTCCTTTGACGTCTCGTTTTCGTAAACAAAATCCTTTCCGAGAATTAAGATCGCGATCGGAAAGTCCTCAAACACGTCTTTAGGGTTCATCATCATCAAATCCAATATATTGCAACTATATAAACCTTTTCATCTTAAACATGTATATTATATTTACTAATTATTTTTAAACAACTTCGCAATTCATCGCTTTATGAAGAAAAAAAGCTATAATCGCCGATCTAATCTCTTTTTAGAAAAGTTTCCAGCTATGAACCCGACTCTTGAAAGTCCTAAAGTTTAAAATGGAATTTTTGAAATTACAAACTTTTAGAATTGGAAGATGAGCTCAGAGATTTTTGTTCAACGACCTAAAACCATAAAAAGTGCAATTAATCCTCAAATCGTTCCGAGCATTTTTATGCTCTTTCGAACTCATCGTTCCAGGCCATGCAGTCTTAAATAGAGGCAAATACTCTTGGGACCCAAGAACTTTTTCTTTGGGGGCAGTTCTATTATATAAAAACTAATTTTTCAATCTCTCGAGCCCTCTTTAGGCCCAGGTTGGAAAGGGATATAAACAAATCTTTGTTAGATTTTTACAGCGGGGGTTGCCGAGTGGTCAAAGGCGCTGGATTTAGGGTCCAGTCCCGTAGGGGTTCGGGGGTTCGAATCCCTCCCCCCGCATAACTTCTGAAACCTAGGAGCCAATAATTTTGGGGTCAAAATGGTTAAAGACCAGAGTTTTCCTCAAAATTCTAAGTGAGAGGAATTAAAAAAGTTCAGATGATTGTTAAGAAACTCGTTGAAAATCTTGGAAATAGGCTAAAAGGAGTCGATAGACCGACAAGATGAAGCGAGGATTGGAAAAGAGAAGTAAGAGAAGTCATGTACTTTGTTTGAATTTTTATCTTATTTTTTTCATTTCTTCAATAGGGACGAGAGAGTAGGAAGCGAAAGTTTCAATTTTTGCCCCTCCTTCTAGGAGAGCTGCTGGTAAAGCAAGTCCACCAACCATACATAACCCAAATCTGCCCATGGATACT
>JBKBUO010000047.1:0-11095 GCA_046290005.1 Archaeoglobaceae archaeon
ACCCGCATCGGTAAAAAGTTAAAGTTTAGCATACCCGAGAAATCTTTTGAAGAGGAATTCCACTCAAATACTCCTCTTTTATTTATGTCCATTCATTTAAGGGAAATCCTTGGAAACATCGCGATCTACGATTTTGATCCAAAACTGCCAAAAAGGGCTACTCCGATTACAGGAAAAATCGAGCTGGAAGAAGACGGAAGCAATCTGTCATTGGTTCTTAAAAACATATTGGAAAGAAAAGAAGAAAAGAGAAACTCTCCAACCTGATCCAGTATCTCTTGCCATTTGTTGAGGATCTCAGTGTAGAAAAATTCGCGGACAAATCGATGCTCTTCAAGATGAGAGAAAGCTACTTCACGGATCAGTATTTACCCGCATCCTTGATCTCTGATGGAACTATAAATCTGACTGCCATGATTGTCGCTCTTCTCTTCGAGAAGAAAAACTTGACCATAATCGACGAACCAGAACGAAACGTTCATCCGCAACTAATCTCAAGGGTTGTTAACATGATGAAGGAGGCTTCGAAGAAAAAACAGACCATAATCACAACCCATAACCCCGAGTTTGTTAAACACGCTGGATTGGAGAACCTCTTGCTCATTTCCCGAGACGACGATGGATTTTCCAGAATTACGAGACCAAAAGAAAAAGAAGAAGTGAAGACTTTCTTGGAGAACGAAATCAGCATCGAAGAGCTCTACGTGCAAAACTTGCTGTGACTATGAATAAGCTCTATATACTTGTCGAAGGAGATGACGACGAAAGATTTTTCGACAAAATTATAAAACCGTTACTGAGAGAAAAATACGACGTAAGGATAGTGAAGTATGCAGAGTGGAAAATGAAGAAAGAAAAAATTGAGAATTTTATCAGAAGCTGTCAATCGATGAAGGCTGATTACATCTATGTAACAGATCTCAACGCTTCACCGTGCGTAACCGTGAAAAAGGAAGAAATTATGAAGAAGCTTAGAAACATCGATGATAGCAGGATAGTCGTTGTGAAAAGAGAGATAAGAAAGCTGGTACTTTGTGGGTTTGAACGATTTGGATTGTAGAAAAGCAGGGATTAAAAGATCTCTTAATTCTACGGAAAAATTGACAAAGGAACAGTTCAACGAGCTCCTTGGAGACCCCTATGAGCGGATCAGTGTCATGATAGAGACCCGTGATTGCTGAAAGCTACAAAATATTGCGCTTTAACGAGAAAAAATTCTGCGCAAAAACTCGCCCTCTTCCTTCAAAATCTCCACCTTTTCGCGAAAATCCATTTGCCCTATGCCGAGATCATCGAGCTCGATTGTAAGCAATCCTTTGTAACCGAGATCAGAGAGTTTTTTCAAAATCATAATTGTTTTTTCGTCTTTACTTGCCCTTACGTGTTTTCCATTGTTCTCTGCACTTATGTGGACGTTGCAAATTCTGTCAAATAGTCCCAAAAAGCTCTCATCTCTTCCTGAGTGCATTATGTCGTAAGTAAATGCAAGATCATAGCCTTCAACGAATTTTCGCAATTCCTCAGCGCTTTTACATAGGTAGTTCACTCTCTTCTCCGAATTTTCAAGCGATAAAATTGTGTTCTTCAGCTTTGCAAACCTCGAAGATATACGTAGGTATCTGTGGAGGGAATTGTAGTCTGCCCACACAGGCTCCCTTAGTGCACTCCTTTTTCCCGCATGTATTGTCACGATCTTGGCATTGATCTCTTTGCAGAGGTTTATCGTGTAAAGCGTTTCTTTTAGACTTAAATCGCAGACTGCGTTGTTGACTGAAACTGGATTTAGATCGAGCACCGGCGCGTGGAGTGCAACTGTGAAATCTGAGAAGCACTCAAGTTTTTTTGGATCTCTGTCCACCCAGAAATAGGGCGTCTCAACCCAAAACTCGACACCATCGAGTTCTGCAAGAGCTATTGCTTTCGCAATCATATCCGTGGAGTATTCGTAGAGGAACATCGAAGAGAAGAGAATCATATCCTTCGCCTCTTATAATCTTCGAATATTTTCTCTATCTTTTCAAGCTTTTTCTTTCTCATTTCTTCAATCTTCTTTCGGTAAACCTCCTCAAAGCTCGAATCTACGAATGCGATTTCGCTTCCAACGATCATTCCAATCTCTTCTCTCTTTATCCTTGGAATTCCATAATTATCGAACACCTCTTGCGCCAAGTGCGACGTCTCTCCATTGATGATCACAGCTTTTATCTTCTTCCCGCAGAGAATTTCGGCGTAACTTTTGCTTCCACCGCTTGCATCTGCAATGTAAACGATATCTCCTTCGCAAATATCAGCTTTTTCTATCTCCTCTTTCGTGAACTTCTTTATTACCTTTACTTCTCTCCAACCAGAGAGCTCGAGAAGCTTCATTTTCTTGAGAAGTTCAACCCTTTCCTTTAGTTCAGCGATCTCCTCGTCCTTTTTCTTGATTATCTGGGTTAGTTCCCCGATCTTAGCTTCGAGATTTCTCACGTAGGTCTCTCTTCTGACTTTTTCTCTCTCTTCCTCCGAGATCGCTACAATTCGCATTCTCAGCTTTTCGATCTCTGCCTTAAGCTCTGAAATTTGTCTCTTCAAAATTTCGTTCTCTTCGATAAGTTCTCTGATCTTTTTGTCTTTTTTCTCGAGCAACTCATGGTAGTTGGTTTCTTGCTCAACTCTCTTTTCGATCTTTTCTGCGCTCTGCACCTCAAAGAGATCCCTCAACGCAGTTCCTTTGAGGATTTCAGCCTTGGCCCTCTCGACATCAAAACCCGCTGGAACTCTTTTTTCGATATTTCTGAACTTGCTCTCGTAGTTCTTCAACGCATCTATTGCAGATGCGAGAGCATCTCTTTCATGGTCGTTGAGAAAGTTAAACTTCGAGGTAAGTTCTCTTTTCTTCTCCAAGCTTAGATCTTCTTTCGGCGAGTATAATATGGCGTTAAAAGAAGCTCTTATCTTGTTCACGAAGTCTGGAGGATTCTTCTTATCGGTGGCTATTATAACGGGTTTCCCATTCGAGTTTATGAACTCGATAACATCAGCTAAGCTCCAATCTTTTTTGCTCTTTATGCTTATCAAATTTCCGCTCAAATCGATGAGCGCAACCGCAGTCGTTGTCCCGGGATCGATGCCAGCGATCAAGTATCTTTTTGTCTTTGAGATCGGAATTAGCTCTATTTTCCCCTTCTCCACGCATTCAACTCTGACCTGAACGTCCTTTGTTTTAAATGCGTTGATCGGAACTTCGCTCTTAGGCGCATCTACAACTATCTCTCCCCGAGATATCCCACCAAATCCCTCCTTTACGCTCTCGGTATAAGTAAGCCCACTTTGGTCGAGAATCTTTTTTATATCTCTGAAAACACTCCTCACGGCATCGTGCACTTTTCTGCTGTATCTTTTTTGCCTCCAACCACCTTTTCCGAGCTTTCGATTTCTTGAAACAATTACCCTTGTCTTGTCCGCGAAAACAGAAACTTCGTATCCAACATCATAGCTTGCCAAGAGCGCAGAGGCTCTTGCCTCTTCGAATGGATCACGAATGTTCAGTTTAAAGCCAAATCTTTTCGCAATTACTTGCAGTGGTGCGTCAACTGCTACAACAACGAGCTTCGAGTTCGTGTTTTTCAAAAAATGGATTATTTCTTGCTTATCTTCAAAAAGCTCAGAAAGACTATCAACTGCAACGATCTTAGGCTTCAACTCTCTTATCAGTCTGAAGAGCTTAGCCTTAGATGCGACTCTCCTTGCTTCTCCCCTTTCATCCAAGGCCACGACTGCGAACTTCCCATTGCCTATGGTATCAATTCCCAGTATCACTGATTATACTTTCGACTGTAGAATTGATATCCCTTTCTATGCGATAGGTCTTGTTGAAATAGTGAAGCAAATTTGTGATATCTCTCTCTAACAATTCTCTCCAACCTCTTTCCCCAACTTCAACGGACTGGGGAAAATCGATTATCCAAAAGCTCTCCCCGACCAAGATGTTGTGCTGGCTAAGATCGCCGTGCACGACACCTCTGCGATAAAACTTTGCGACCTCTTCTATCAAAGCATCCAAAAGCTCTTCTGGGTTCTCGACATTAAACTTGAAGAGTTCCTTTGCATCTATTAGCTCCATCAGAACGGCGTTTCCTTCCCAAGCATAGGCTCTTGGCACAGCCAGCCCTTGGAGCTTTCTTAGGGTCGTGAATTCTCGCTTTGCAGATCTCATCGAAAGAACCGAGAAATTCAGCGTCCCATAGTTTCTCTTGTCCACAACTTTTTTAAAACTAGAGTATCCAAGTTTATGAAATTTTATTACTGCTTCTCCATGCTTTGATATACAGTTGTAGATCAAACTCTCCTTACCCTCTCCCATCTTCTTGCCCAAAGCTTCAACCTCGCCTTTTTCTACGAGTCTTCGTAGGGAATAGAGGCTAAGACCTTTGAAGGTGAACGTAGAACCCTCGTATTCAGTATACTTGTTCAGGACGAGGTTTTTTTCACCAAGATCTCTAAGGATCCTTTTTGTCTTCTCTTCGCTTAGATAGGCGAGATCTGCGATTATGTTCGTGGGAACGAACTTGTAGTTCCAGAGATTTTTGAAAATAGCGGACATTATTTTCCAAGAGTTTTTTCCAAGTGAGTTGTAAATCGTCGATAGATCCATAGTTTTTAGTTTCAGCGATTTGATTTGAGCTTTTTGGAGTAAAGCTCAGCGTTTATCCATGGAATAAGAGCCATTGTAACTGCGATTCTCGAAAGTTCGATCCTTGAAATCACCCCTTTACTCAAGAAGTGAATTGCCCCAAACTTTTTTCCAATCTCCTTTATTCCCGAGATTTTTTCCATCGTTTTTCCAACCTCGATTCCAGATTTTGCAGATTCCACGACCTCGATCGGATACTCGAATCCCGGACCGAATCCAAGTGTAAAGTCTTCGCCGTTGTATATCGCTGCCACCTGAAAGTCCATGTAACCACTCGTAGTCTTCGAAACTCTGAAAAGCCCAGCTTCGATGCCAACTGAGAAATCGAAATCCTTGCTGTAGCAGAGTTTAGCTCTTTTAATCGCACCCTCTATCGTCTCCTCATCGAAAGGCTGGTCTTTCGTCTTTACGTCTATGCTTTGGACTTCTACTTTTCCGAAGAATTGTTCAAACGCAAGTCTTGCACCTTCGATTTTTGTCGGATTTTTAGAGCCAACAACCACTTTCATACCCTCACCCTGTCGAATAGGAGGTATCTACCGTTTAAAGCAACTAAAAGCTTTTTTCTAACTGCATTTGCAACTCTTACAGCTCTTGCAAGTTCTCGCGGTTCTAAGACCTTCTTTGCGATCAGGACTAAGAACTCCGAATGCGGTAAATCCTCGACGCGTTCGACTTTCCTGTAGATTCTGAAGTCGCAACCAAATTTAAAGCCAGTTTTCACGACAAAACCCCTACGCTTCAAATCTCTGTAGATTTCGTATTTCTCTTGAAAATCTGCAATTTTCTCCGCAACGCTCTTCAGTTCATCCAACTCGATTTCGAGAGAGCCAATTTCGTGGAGATAAAGACCTTCGAAAATTGAAAGAACGACCGAATTTCCTACGAGGTTTCCATAAAAATATTTTTCAAAAAGCTCAGCGTTTTCAACGACTACGCGATCGCTCAGAATTTTTCCCGCTATCTTTGGTAAACTCTCTATTTGCTCTCCCTTTATTTCCGCTTCAGAAACCTCGTAATACGTTACTTCGCTCTCTTCGTCAACGATTGCAACGATGAAGCTCTTCTCCTTCTCGACCATCCCCAGAAGATTCTCGAAATCTATTCGATTCTTTTCCGAAATTGGATAGAACTTTTTCTTCGCGACCAAAAATTCTCTTTGCGGTTTTATCTTGTATCCCTTTGCACGCAAGTCGCTGTAAACAAAGTAGACCTCAGGAAAATTCGGGACTTTGGATTTAATCCAACTAAGGAGTTTCTCAAATTCCGCAAACTTCGCCTTTCCATTCAGCTGAAGGTAAAGCGCCTCCACTGGGTGCAAGTATATCTTCTCACCTCTCTTTACACCAAAACCTTGTTTTTCAAATTCTTTATAAGCGTTCACGATTGCATAATCTTCTCCAATCTCACCGATCATAGCTCAACTCCGTAAAGCTTTTCGATGTTTTCAACACAGATCTTATAAATGAAATCTTCGTTGAAACCCCGATTTAGGAGTTCTTTAACCTTTAACGGAACAGTTTTCGGACCAAGAACCGCTCCAGGACGCTTTGGGTCGTCTATGTAATCTGTTTCAACTACGAATCTCTCCCCTTGCGTTGCAGCGGTGTAAACGTTGTCGTTCCCAGCAATGACTGAGGGAAAAATCCCAATCTCTTCGAATTCCTTTATCTTTGGTGGTGAGAAGTGTTTAACCACTTTTTCCCTCTTTAGTCCAACTTTGTCGGCAATTTCTGCAATTTCTTTCATTCCTTCGGTTGTAAAGCTCTCCGTATGAAGTTGAACGGCGCAACCAATCTCTTTCGCAATCTCAAACGCGTGCATCATAACCTCGTTGCTCAACCGCCACACATGGCTATCGACTTTGTAGTGGGGCCTTCCACTCTTCAAAGCAATCGCTTCACCCTTAGCAACGAATTCTCCAGCTATTTCCAACGCTTCCTTCATTATCTCCGCTGCCTTCTCAAAACCAACTCTTGAGCCTATGAGAGTTATCTCCGCGGGATGAACGCCGAGAACTGCGTAGGCTTTGACGATCTTGTTGGCCTTTCTCACCAAGGATATGTGCTCGTTGAAAACCTTTGTGAAATCCCTTCCGCTGTTCGGATGCACATCGTAGTGATGGCTAAGCAGAGAAACGAGTAAGACATGCGTCCCCCCTACGGATTTGAACTTTTCGAGTGCTTTCAGCCTTAAATGCCTGTATAGGTGCATGTGGTTGTCTGTGATGATCACAAGCTCACATAGCTGCGAGATTTTTAATTTTCTCGCCTTTCACTTAGTTGATCTTTCACATTAATTTGGATTCTAATAATACTTGATATTACTAAATTGTAATAATTTTCATAACAATTTTGTTATAAAAAATTCTGATATTAACTTTAAAAAAGTTTATATGTGAAGGGGAAGAAAAGAAAATGGTGGTCGAATGGTTCTCGAATTGAGGAAGGGAGCAGTATTCGTGGATGAGCTGAGAAACGTTAGTATTAAAATCGGGGAAGTTGCTGAGGAGGAAGAGGAATGGGCGCCAATGGGTCCAACGCCGTTTCCACAAATTGAGACGCTACGAGACTGGGACTTCACTCTTTTAAAGCGCTACAAGCCATTCTACGCTCCGTATTGCGACATGTGCTGTCTTTGCACGATGGGCAAATGCGATTTGACGGAAAACAAGCGTGGAGCCTGTGGTATAAGCCTCGATGCCCAGACTGGGAGAATTGTAGCCATTGCGGTAGCAATAGGTACTACGTGTCACGTTGGTCATGCAAGGCACATGCTCCACGATATAGAGCATATAACTGGAAAGAAGCTCGATGAGATCCCAGTAGACCTTGGTCCAGAGATCAGCGAAGTTGCGCCATTGACTCAGTTGATCACAGGAATAAAGCCAAAGACGCTCGCTGATTTGGAAAAAGCTTTGAGATACGTTGAAGAGCAAATCACGCAAGTCATGGATTCGATTCACACTGGGCAAGAGGGTAGCTATCTCGATTTTGAGTCAAAAGCTTTCCACTTGGGAATGATGGATTCTCTTGGCTTGGAGATTGCAGACATTGCACAGATCTGCGCATTTAATTTGCCAAAAGGAGAGAGCAACCAGCCTTTGATTGAACTTGGCATGGGAACATTGGATAAGAACAAAGCGATCATCATCGTAATCGGTCATCACGCCACTCCAGCGTTCAACATCGCAGATTACATAGAGAACAACAAGCTAAGCGACGAAGTCGAGCTTGCAGGAATTTGTTGCACCGCTCACGACACGAGCAGATACTGGCCAAAGGCGAAGATCGTGGGTTCGTTGGGAAGACAACTCAAAGTCGTGAGGTCCGGCTTAGCAGATGTAATAGTTATAGACGAGCAGTGCATTAGAGCGGATATACTTTACCACGCGGGGAAGCTTGGGATTCCGGTTATCTGCACAAATGCAAAGGCGATGCATGGGTTGCCAAACATGACGAAGAAAGATCCAAAGGAAGTGATAAAATACTTGCTTGATGGAAATCCTGGCGTAGTTGTGCTCGATCCATTGAAAGTCGGAGAGATCGCAGTGGAAGTTGCAAGAGCTAGAAGAAAGAAGAGGGGCGAGATAAAGCCTTTGCTTAACGAAGAGAAGTTCATGAACTATGTGAAGGCTTGCACACAGTGCGGAACATGCACGATTGCTTGTCCACAGAAGATTCGAATCGGAGAGGCAATGGAAGCTGCTGAAAAAGGAGATAGAAAGGAGCTTGAAGAGAAATGGGACATTTGCATTGCATGTGGGAGATGCGAGCAAGTTTGCTCGAAGAAGATTCCTATACTAGATGTTTTCGTTTACGCTGCATGGAACAAAATAATCAACGAAAAAGGTAAGGTCAGAAGAGGTAGAGGGCCTGTAAAGGATTCGGAAATTCGTAAAGTAGGCTCTCCAATAGTTCTTGGAACTATTCCCGGAGTGATTGCAGTAATTGGCTGTAGCAATTATCCAAATGGAACAAAGGATGCGTACACAGTAGTGAATGAGTTCGCATCGAGAAACTTCATCGTACTAACGACGGGTTGCATGGCCATGGATTGTGGACTCTACAAGGATGAAGAAGGAAAAACAGTATACGAGAAATACCCAGATGACGTCAACGGTGGGAGCGTAGCAAATCTTGGTAGCTGTGTCTCCAACTCTCACATCTTCGATACAGCGATAAAGGTTGCGAGAATCTTTGCGATGAGAAACATAAGGGCGAACTTCGAAGAGATTGCAGATTACATTTTGAACAGAGTTGGCGCTTGTGGAGTTGCATGGGGTGCTTATTCGCAAAAAGCTGCAGCCATTGCGACTGCGGCCAACAGACTTGGAATTCCAGCAGTTATTGGACCACATGGCAGTAAATACAGGAGAGCTTTCCTTGGTCGTCCCTACAACGATGAGGATTGGATGGTCTACGATGTTAGGAGTGGACAAAAAGTTCGTGTCGAACCAGCTCCGCAAGATTTGCTCGTTGCAGCAGAAACGATTGAAGAAGCAATTCCGTTGATTGCTAAGCTCTGCTTCCGCCCTAACGACACAGATAGGGGAAGATCGATAAAGCTGACGCACTACATAGATCTAAGTCTAAAGTACTTGAAGAGAATGCCAGACGACTGGCATCTATACGTGAGAACTGAGAGCGATTTGCCGTTGGCAAAGAGAGAAGAACTGCTGAAGATTCTCGAGGACAAGCACGGATGGAAGATCGACTGGAGCAGAAAGAAGATCGTCGAGGGACCAATAAGACCATACCACGCCGGATTCAACCCAACTTGCGTTGAGAGATTGTTCAAAGAGGGATTTTCAAGCCTTGCAAAGAAGTGAGGTGGTGAAGGTGCCTAGAACGTATGAGCAACCTTTCGACGCTGCAAACATCCCCGGACCAAAGATGGCGATGCTACTTGAAAAAGGAAAGCCAGTAGCGATGGCGGTAAAGAAGGCGAAGCATCCACTGCTGATCGTTGGTCCAGATATAACTCCAGCGATGATCGAAAGAATTAAGAAGTTCGCAGAGAAAGGGGTTACAATTGTCGCAACTGGAAATGCGATAACAAAGCTTACTCAAGCTGGGATAAATGCGAAATACGCGGTATTGCATGAACTAACGCAGTTCTTGCTTGATCCAAGCTGGAAGGGCTTCGACGACAAAGGAAACTACGACGTTGTTTTGTTGATGGGTAGTATTTACTATCACGGTTCGCAGATGCTTGCAGCGATCAAGAACTTCGCTCCACATGTAAGGGTAATTGCGATTGACCGCTACTACCATCCAAACGCTGCGATGAGCTTTGGAAACCTTTGGAGGAAGGAAGAGGACTACTTAGCATTGCTCGACGAAATCGTAGCTGAGCTTTAAATTTTTCCTTTTTTGTCGAGCTTGGAATCTCTCAACCTTTTTAAATCCTGGCTCGTGCTTATTCCGTGGATCTTGATGGAATCCTAAGATCGCTTAGGGATTTCAGGGACAGGAGAGGTTGGCTCAAGTTTCATACGCCAAAGAACCTTGCAAGTTCAATCGTGATCGAAGCTTGCGAACTCCTCGAGCTTTTCCAGTGGACAAGAAGCTTGGAAGAGGAAAAAGAGATTCTCGAAAGCAAGAGGCAAGAGATCGCTGAGGAAGTTGCGGACATCTTCATCTACTTGCTTTTCCTTTGCGACGTGGCAAATTTTGATTTGGAAAAGGTTGTAAAGGAAAAAATGGCAAAAAATGAGAACAGATTTAAATTGGCTTGAGGTGGTTCTTTGAAGTTGACGGTAAAAGTAAAAGACCCAGAGATCTTCGTTTTCATCTCGGAAGTCAGAGGTGTCGAGGTTGCAAAAAAAGAAAGCGAAGTTATAAAGCTTTTTAAGGAAGTGGTTGAAAGACTGGAGGAGAGATACAGCGTTGACACTCTTAAAGACGATCCTGTGGTTAGGGCTTTCAGAGACTTTTACTGGAGCATTGGAATAGATCCGACAAAGCAAAGACCAAGCAGTGAGGCTTTGCTTAGAAGAGGTTTAAAGGGAAATATTCCATTGATAAACAACATCGTCGATGGTGGAAACATTGCGAGCATGGAAACTCTTATACCGATAGGCTTATATGACCTAGACAAGATAAAAGGCGATTTAGAGTTAAGATACGCCAAAAAGGGCGAGATCTTTATTCCAATCGGCGGGAAAGATGAGATTTTGGATGAAAAGCAAATCGTGCTCGCTGATGAGGAGAAGGTTTTGCACGTTTATCCCTACAGGGATTCAAAGCTTACAATGGTGAACGACGTAACAAAAAATGTGCTCATCGTCGCTTGTGGCGTTCCGGGGGTAGGGAAAGATAGGGTTAGAATTGCTTGCGAGAAGGCTAAAGAATACATTTTACTGCTTGCTGGGGGAGAAGCCAAGGCTTGTGAACTGAAATTCGCCTGACTTCATGG
>JBKBUO010000048.1:0-10822 GCA_046290005.1 Archaeoglobaceae archaeon
CGGATTATGAATTCGATGTCCAATTCAGCGTCAAACTGCTCTTTCAAGAACTTTCTGACTTTATCAACTTCGCAACAAAGAAACCCTCGCTGTCGTTCAGCTGTGGGTGAATGCGAATGCATCTTCTCACCTCCTCTAGAAACCTATGCCCTTCGAACTCGGTAAAACCCGGCATCGATCTTATGGGGAAATTTACCTCTTCGATCTCTGCATTCGTGTTCCTCAGCAAGAAATCAACAACCGCTTCATTTTCCAACGGCTCAAACGTGCAAGTCGAGTAGACAAGAACCCCTCCGGGCTTTAGAGCTTTGTAGCCAGCAAGAAGTAGCTCTTTTTGCAGTTTGGATAGATCTAAGCTCAACTTTAAACTCCAGAGCCTCGCATAGGTATAGCTTCTTCTAATCATCCCCAAGTTGCTACAAGGCGCATCAACAAGGACTGCGTCGAATTTGTTCTCGAATCTTGCGAACTTCCTTCCATCCATCATCGTAACCCTTGCGATCAGAACTCCACACTTCTGCAAGTTGGAAATCAAAATGTTCAGTCTTTCGTTCTTAACATCGTTTGCAACGATACAACCCCCGTTCTCCATTAACTGCGCAATCTCCGTAGTTTTTGCTCCCGGAGATGCGCAAAGGTCAAGGACTTTCATTCCCTTTTGGAGATCCATTAGGAGCGGTGGAATCATGGAAACCGAAGACTGTGGGAATATTATGCCAAGCTGATGCTCCGGGATCTTAGAAAAATCTTCTTCGCTTACGTAGTATCCGAAATCACACCACGGAACCCTTTCCTCAAGAAATCCTCCTTTGGAAAGTCTTTCAAGGACTACTTCGACTCTCGCTTTAAGTGTATTTATCCGCACGCTCTTCCTCAGGGGCTTGTTCAAGTATTCGAAGAACTCCCTTGAGCTGTCAATCTTCCTGAGCCTTTCAAAGAGCTCCGCATTTATTTCGTTCAGCATATCTCATATGCGTCGCTCTCTTCGAATGCAAACTTGATCGTCTGAAAGCCTTTTCTGAACTCCTGAATTTCCCTTCTTATCTCTTCAACGCTCTTCTTGTTTTTGAGCGTGGAGTCGATGAACTCAGCGATTGCTACCATCTCTTCCTCCTTCATTCCAAGCCTTGTAACCTCTTGAACGCCTATGCGTATTCCAGAAGGGTTTGTTGCGATGTCAATGCTGTCCCATGGTAGGAGGTTTTTGTTTAGGATTATTCCAACCTCTTCAAGTTTTCTTGCAACTCTTTCGCCACCGCCGAAGTCTCGAACGTCTACCGCGATCTGATGCGTTTCTGTGAACCCAAAGCCCTCTCCGAGGACTTTGTAACCGAGTTCATGGAGAGCTTCTGCGAGCTTCTTGGCATTCTTGACAACCTGCTTTGCATACGCTTCGCCAAACTCGAGCATTTCCATTGCTGCGATTGCGTAACCAGCTAAGGAGTGAAGGTGGTGGTTGCTAACGACTCCCGGAAAGACTGCTTTGTCGATCCTTTTCGCATACCTTTCATTGCTCAAGATCAGCGCTCTTTGAGGACCGAAGAAAGTCTTGTGGGTAGAAGCTGTAACTACATCCGCACCTTCTTTGATCGGATTTGGATATGCTTTCCCCGCTATAAGTCCAAGCACATGGCTTGCATCGAACATGACCTTTGCATCTATTTTCTCGGCAATCTCCTTTATCTCCTTCGTCGGCTGTCTTCGCAGTATCAAGCTTGAGCCGAGAACGAAGAGCTTCGGTTTCACATCCTTCGCGATTTTTTCTGTTCCTTCGACGTCGACGTTCATCTCTTCAACATCGAAGGGGTAATAAACGATTTTCAGACCACGTAGACCAGCTGCAGAAATCTTATCATGGCTTATGTGCCCACCACATGGAACCGAGATACTAAATATCGTATCTCCGGGGTTTGTGAAAGCAAAGAAAGCAGCAAGGTTCGCAACAACTCCTGAAATAGGTTGAACGTTCGCGTAATCGACTTCGAATAGCCTTTTAGTTAGCTCGATCGCGATCTTTTCAACTTCGTCGATGAACTTGCAACCAGCGTAGTAGCGCTCTCCGACCTTTCCTTCAGCGTATCGATGCCCAAAGTCGGAAAGGTAGCACATTCGCACTGCTTTCGAAGTCAAGTTTTCGCTTGCGATCAATGGAATAGAATACCTCATCATTTCGTTGTGTTCTCGAATTAATCTGGCGATTTCTGAACTCATGTTCTTGTGAATGGATAAAAATATTTAAGGCTTCCGTGATTTTTGGGCATGGAAACGATAACCTCAAGGGACATGCGAGTCTTAGATGTTAACTGCGAGTTCTTTGGACTGAGCAGGATTCAGTTAATGGAGAACGCCGGAAAAGCGGTTGCAGATGAAATTAAGAAGAGGTTTGAAAGCTGTAAAGTTGCAATATTTGCTGGAACTGGAAACAACGGTGGAGATGGATTTGTTTGCGCAAGGCATCTGAAGGACTTTGAAGTCGAGGTATACTTGGTGAGCAAAGATATAAAGAGCGAGATTGCGAGGAGAAACTTAGAGATCCTTGAGAGGGCAGGATACAAGATCTTGGTAGGAGTAAATGAAACCGACGCAGACATTCTCGTTGATGCTCTTTTAGGAATAGGCTTGAAAGGAAAACCAAAAGGCGATTACGAGAAAGCGATAGAGATCGCGAACGAGATGAAGGCATTTAAGGTTGCGATCGACGTTCCGAGTGGTCTCGATTCTGACACGGGAAATTATGAGATCGCGTTAAAGTGCGATCTAACCGTTACTTTTCACAAGATGAAGCCCGGGATCTTGAAAGCAAAGGAGATATGCGGAGAGGTCGTTGTTAAAGACATCGGGATTCCGAAGGAGTTTGAAAGGCTTTGCGGAGTCGGCGACGTCATTGAGACCTACAAGAGATTCAGCGATGCGCACAAGGGAATGCATGGAAGGGTTGCAGTTATTGGCGGAGGCGAGTTCACAGGAGCGGTTGCGTTGGCGAGTTTGGCTTGCTACAACGCTGGTGCGGATATCGTCATAACGGTTGTTCCAGAGACCATTAAAAATGTGGTCGCAAGTTTTAGTCCGAATTTGATAGTTCGTAGCCTTAAGGGAGAAAGGATTGGTATTAAAAATCTGAAAGAAGCAGAAGAGATCGTTAAGAAATGCGATGTCGTTGTGATGGGCATGGGTGTTGGAGAAAACCCTGAGTTCAAGGAATTTGTCGAGGAGCTGTTGAAGAGCTGTAGAAAAGCGGTTCTCGACGCAGAAGGGATAACGGAGAATATTCCTGAGAACGTCGAAACGATTTTGACTCCGCACAGAGGTGAGCTCAGAAGGCATTTGAAAGCAGAGCCATTTGAGGTTGAGAAGGTTGCGAAGAAAATAGGTGCGGTTATACTGCTCAAGGGTAAAGAAGACGTGATAACCGATGGAGAAAGAACGAAGATAAACAAGACTGGAAACGCTGGAATGACTGTTGGAGGCACGGGAGACGTTCTTGCTGGAATTTGCGGGGCTTTGCTTTGCAACGACAACGCCTTTAATTCAGCTTGTGCATCCGCGTTCATAAACGGATTTGCGGGAGACATTTGCTTTGAAAAATACGGCTACAACTTCACCGCAGTCCACTTGCTTGAAGCCTTACCGGAAGCTTTTAAGAGGTGCTTCGAATGGATGTAGTCGAATTAACCAAAGCTCTGGTAAAAATCGACACTCGGAATCCCCCTGGTGACACTTCGCAAGCAGTGGACTTTCTCCAGAACTTCTTTTCCAGCTTCGAAACAAGAGTCTATGAGAAGGATGGTAAGGAAAATCTTCTCGTTGAAATCGGAAGGG
This sequence comes from Archaeoglobaceae archaeon, assembly GCA_046290005.1. Taxonomy (GTDB): domain Archaea; phylum Halobacteriota; class Archaeoglobi; order Archaeoglobales; family Archaeoglobaceae; genus WYZ-LMO2. The sequence continues at coordinate 3,820 of JBKBUO010000048.1, forward strand.
GGAAGAAGACCTTGATGCTCACATCGCATCTCGACACAGTTCCAGCAAGGGATGAGCTCTTGAATCCAGTCGTCGTAAATGGTAAGCTCTTTGGTAGGGGAAGCTGTGATGCCAAGGGTTGCGTTTCAGCGATTTGCTCTGCAGTCGAAGAAATTGAACCGGAGTTTAATTTAAAACTTGCATTCACTGCTGATGAAGAGGTGGGAGGAAAAAATGGTCTAAAAGTTGTTTTCGAGAAAGAAAAAGCTGATGCAGTTGTGATCGGGGAACCAACGGGTTGCAATTCCGTTATGGTTTTGCAAGGCTCGGTTCTTGCATTGGATATAAGCTTTAACGGCAAAGATGGTCACACTGCATCTCAAAACCCTTGCGAGGGAGCGGTTTTCAAGTCTGCAAGCTTTATCGTCGAAATCGCAGAGAAATTCAAGAACCTTAAAGGAAATTACGAGCACTACAAAAGCTTTTTTGCAAGTCTTGGTGTTGATTTCGTGATAAGGAGCTGGGAAGCTGTCTTCAACCCTTCGATGATTCGGGGAGGTTTGAAGAGGAACGTAGTAGCACCAAGTTGCGATCTTTACGCAGACGTTCGATTCGCACCTTGGATAGGAGTCGATGAAATCTTGAAGTTCTTCGAGAGGGAGGATTTAGAAGTAAAGGTATCTGGATTTTTGCCGAGCTACGGGATTTTAGCGGATTCTGTTAGCCTCGAAAGCGATTTGAAGCTTTTAAGGATTATGTTCGAGGCAATAAGAGAAGAGAACTTAAACCCGAGGGCAATCTTTTCTCTGGGCGTTGGAGATTCAAGGCACGTCAGGAAGTTTGGAGTTCCAGCTTTTTACATCGGTCCAGATGGTGGAAATTTACACTCAGAGAATGAGTTCGTCTTCGTTTCTGAACTTAGGCGCATGACAAAAATATACAGAAATATTATAGAAAAGTTTAAAATGTTTTGATCTCACCGCTCACGATCTTCGCAGTTAGCTCGGTGATTTTTCCAATCATCTCCTCTGCAATCTCTTTAAGCTTTGGCTCCATTTTTTCAACCGAATATCCCTTTGCTGGAATGACTTGCACGCTTAGAACCTTTGGATCGTTGATAGGTTTTCCAATCTGGCTTAGAATTCTGACGTAGACTTCCTTTATCCCCTCGACCTCTTTGTAGCATCTGTCTGCAATCATGCTCGAAAGGATGTTGTAGAGCTTTCCTACGTGGTTTATCGGATTCTTTCCGCTCGTCGCTTCCATACTCATCGGTCTACCGGGAGTTATTAGACCGTTGCATCGATTTCCTCTGCCAACACTTCCATCATCGCCGTTCTCCGCAGAAGTTCCCGTGACCGTTAAGTAAACGCAGCCTCTTTCGTAATCGTCCGCAGCGTTTACGTAAACCTCGAGCTTCTTACTCGTGTACTCTGGTGCGGTGTCTTTTACAAAGCTTTCAACCTCCTTTTTCACGTTGTCGTAGTCTTGAACGTTGCTTAGGAATCTATCGACCATGGCAACGGCAATCGTGAGCTTTATCGTATCTCTCTCCCTTAATCCCATAACTTTAATGTCTTCTCCTATTGCTGGCTCCTTTTTTCTCAACTCCTCGTAAATCCTTCTCTCGACGTTGTAAACCAATTTTTCAGTCTCAGATAGAGGAGCAAAACCGATTCCAAAAGATGTGTCGTTTGCAAGCGGTATCTCTCTTTTCCTTTTGAAAACATCCTGAAGATCTGCACTCCCTTCACCTAAGCGAACGTCGAAAATAACGTCCAGTTCTGGGTCTAAGTATCGCATCGTCTTTTTAACGTAATTCTTTGCAGCCCTTAGGGCGATTTTGTCCGTCGGAACCATTTCGTCTCCAACCCTCTTCGTCGCTCTGCCAACGAGGATAATAGAGATCGGTTGAACAACCTCTCCACCCCCGAATCTTGGGCTTGACTTCCCTGCGATGATCTGCGTTTCATCGGTGTTGTGATGCATTACAACTCCGAAACGTTTTAGGTATTCTCTGCAGAGTTCTTTGCTCATAGATTCCGCAATTCCGTCTGCAAGGCTGTCAGGATGTCCTATACCTTTTCTTTCAACGAGTTCGATCTTCTGCTCTTCGATGGGAGTGTGGACCAGTTCTTCGACGACGATGTTCACCATGTGATCACCGAAGATTGCTGACTCCTTACAAGATATAAAGATTACACAAAACCAAAAAATATTTATCTACCTTGCCTTGAAAATTCAGCATGCTTGAAGTTGATAGAATTTTGGATGATGTGGAAAAATTGGATTTACTTCTTTCTGGGAAGTTCTTCGCATACATATACGAAACGGGTGATGAAAAGCTTGCAAATTTCGCGATGAAAGCTCTTCAAAGGTTTTACAACAAGAATATGCTCGACTTTACTGTTTATAGAAGCGCAGTCTTTCTCGAAAGGGAAATCGTGAGTTTCTGCAAAAAACTACTGCACGGGGAAGATACGTATGGAACCTTCACGTATGGTGGAACTGAAAGCATAATGCTCGCAGCCTTATCTGCGAGGAACAGCTTTTGGAAGAGGAGAGGTAAAGGCGAAGTTCCCGAGATCTTATCACCTTACACGATTCATCCCTCCTTTGCAAAGTCTGCCCACTATCTTGGAATGAACATCAAGTATTTTGGTGTGGATGAAAGGCTAAAAGCTGACGTAGAAAGCCTTAAGGAATCGATCGATGAAAAAACAGCGTTGATAACAATTTCTGCGCCAAACTGGCCCTTCGGCACTGTAGATCCAGTTAGGGAGATCGCAGAAGTTGCGATGGATAAAGGAACTCTCCTCCACGTTGACGCGTGTCTTGGGGGATTTATCTTGCCTTTTTTCGAAAAACTCGGTGAAAAAGTTGAACAGTTCGATTTTCGTGTAGAAGGAGTGACTTCAATCTCTGCTGATCTCCACAAATACGGCTACGCTCCGAAAGGAGCTTCAGTCGTGTTATTTCGTTCAGCCGATTTGAAAAAGGAGTCTATGTTCGTCGACACTCAAAACCCGGGATACGTATTTGTAAATCCCACGGTCCTTTCCTCGCGATCCGTTGGCCCCTTAGCTTCCGCCTTCGCTGTAGTCAAATATCTGGGTGAAGAGGGGTACCTAAGGCTTTCTAAGCAAGTTTTAGAAGCGAGAGAAACAATATTAGATGGACTTAAATCTTTGGGCTTCGAGAGTGTTGCACCAGTTGAATCGTCGATTTTAAGTCTCTTCAATCGAGAAATCGATTTGCTTTCTTTCACAACCGCTATGCGCGAGATGGGTTGGCATTTTCACCTCCAAAGAGAAGTCAGGAGACTTTCGATTCCTATGAACATACACCTAACAATTTCGCCTATTCACAAAAATACCGCAAGAGATTTCGTTTCTGACGCAGAAAAAGCAGTCGAAAAAAGCAAAAATGAAAAGAGGGAGATGAAAATTTCGATCGAGAAGATCTTGGGAGATTTGAGGCTTGGAAAGATAGATTCGAGCATCGCACCGCTTTTAGTAGATGCGTTCGATCCAGAGGTTGCGAAGGAACTCGTAAAAGAGCTCGTGATGAATCTATACGGTGATTAGATGAAGCTCCTGTTGACTTTGGGCTTTATGCTGATCACCTTCGCATCTCAATCCATTTGGGTCACTTTTTCCCCAGTTTTAACGAATGTAGCCGAAGATTTGGGTGTGCAAACATCTTTGGTTGGTTACTTGGCGGTTCTCTATCCCCTTCTTTTCCTAATTCTAACTATACCCTCTGGAATTCTCTTGGATAGAAATTTCCGCCTTTGGCTGACATTTGGTTCCGTTGCGACATTTTTAGGCGGAACCCTGAGAATTTTGATGCCGTATTCATACCAATGGCTCTTCATTTGCCAGCTTTTTGCAGCGATTGGTCAACCATTCCTCCTAAACGGCTTTGTGCCATTTGCTTCAAGGCTCTATGAGAAGAGAAGGGCGCTGGTGATATCGGTGATGAGCCTTTCGATGTATCTCGGAACGATCTTCGCCTTGGCGGCGGGTTATCATTTGTATATGGTGGGTGGAATAGAGACGTTGATAATTCCCAGTGCGTTCGTTTCAATTCTTGGTATCCTCTTTTTCCTCTTAGGAACCTTCTTCGCTAAGCAGAGTCTATCTGCATCTTCTGACTTTGTTTTTAGGGTAAGAGAAGTTGTAGGAAAAAGAGACCTCTGGCTCCTTGGATGCATTCTCGGTCTTGGTGTCGCAGTCTTCGACAACTTAGCCACTTGGCTTCAGCCTGCACTCGAAAGCGTAAATCTTGGAAGATACGCTGGCGAAGCGGTCGCTTTAACGATAGTCGTTGGTCTGATAGGCGTGACATTTATCCCAAGCTTGATCTCGAAGCTCGAAATGAGGGCAAATTACCTTAGGAGCATAATTCCAATGATAACAGTATTCTTCTTGATCCTCTCAAGCTATCACGAAGTTTACGCGCTATACGGCTTCTTAGCAATCTCGGGCTTCCTCATGATACCGGCTTATCCTTTGATAATGGACTGGATAGGTAGATTCCACGGAAAAGAGATCCATGGAAGCGCGACTGGTTTCGTTGGTTTTGTAAGTAGGATAATCTCCGTGATCTTGATGTTCTTAGCTCCGGGCTTCATAGGCAGTGCAAAGGCTTACTTCATTTTCTTGGCGATGGCTACAGCTCTGGCGTTCCTTTTCGCCTTAATGCTACCAAATGACAGGAAGTTTAGAGCTTGCCACGATAAAGTCTGATCGCTGGACAACCAAGGCATTTATTATTAACGAATCGCCTGCAATCGAAGCAAGAAACTCCGCAAGGTGGTCTCTCTTTTTTCTCTGCAATTACTTTTATATCCAAGAAGGGCTCATAGTGTATCTCTTGCACTGGATAAACCTCAAATCTTCTGATCCCCCTTTGAGCCCTAAGAGAACAGTTTTCTATCGTGATGCTTTCGAGAGACTCGAGGTCCTCAGAGAAAACGATGGCAAAGAGATTGTAACCCCCAGTCGTTACAAAAAATTTTAAGATCCGTGGACAGTTTTTGAAGCGCTCAAGAATTGCGTTCATAGCATCTGCGCTTTCTATTTCGATTGCGAGGATCGCCAAACGGATTTCTTTAGCATTTATCACCGCCCTAACCTTAACGTTTGTCTTGAGCAACTTCTCCACTCTCTTCTTTGCACCCATCGCTGTCATGCCAACTTTTTCTGCTATCTTGGAAAAGCTCATTCTACCATTTTTTTGTAGGAGCGAGATTATGAGTCGATCTTTTTCATCCATGATTAAAGTCGTGCACCAAATATTTATCGTTTTCTTTTTAAAATTCTCAACACATCCATTTTTAAAAAATAATCCTGTGCTCTCGATACCTTTTTTTACATCGAAGCTCCGTGATATTCAATGGAAGAGTTCGAGATCTGGGTCGAGAAATACAGACCAAGAACGCTCGACGAGATCGTCGGACAAGAGGAGATCGTTCGAAGACTAAAGGGATACGTGGAAAAGAAAAACATACCTCATCTCCTATTCTCCGGTCCTCCGGGCACTGGTAAGACCGCGACTGCGATTGCTCTAACTCGCGACTTATTTGGCGATCATTGGAGGGAGAACTTCATCGAGATGAACGCAAGCGATGAAAGGGGTATCGACGTTGTGAGGCACAAGATAAAGGAGTTTGCAAGAACTGCACCAATTTCTGCACCTTTTAAAATAATTTTCTTAGATGAAGCGGATGCTCTAACAGCAGACGCCCAAGCGGCGTTGAGGAGAACGATGGAAATGTTCTCAAAGAGCTGTAGGTTCATTCTAAGCTGTAATTATCTCAGCAGGATAATAGAGCCGATACAGAGCAGGTGTGCGGTCTTTAGATTCAGGGCTGTGCCAAAAGATGCGATGAGGAAAAGATTGCTCGAAATCTGCGAGAAAGAAGGTGTGAAAATAACCGAAGATGGGATCGAGGCTCTTCTCTATGTTTCAGCAGGCGATTTTAGGAAGGCGATCAACGCTCTCCAAGGCGCCTCTGCAATCGGTGAATTGATAGACGTGGAAAAGATATTCCAAGTTACCGCGACCGCACAACCAAAGGAAATAGCAGAGATACTCGATACAGCGCTCAAGGGAAACTTCGTCGAGGCGAGGGAAAAGCTTTCGAAGCTCATGCTCGAGTATGGAATGAGCGGTGAAGATGTGGTTTCGCAAATGTTTAGAGAAATCGTATCTTCAAATTCGATAAGCGAGAAGATGAAGGTTTTGTTGGTCGACAAACTTGGGGAAATAGACTTTAGGCTGACAGAGGGGGCAAATGAGAGAATTCAGCTCAACGCATTCTTGGCTTATTTATCAACGCTCGGAAAGAAGTGATTGGGAGGACTACAAGAGGCGAAGAATCGAATATTTCGAGAGAGAAAAGGAGGAAGGAAAAGTCGATGAGGACATACTTCCCCTGCTTGAGAGGATAAACTCATTCGAGTCCTACGTAACGCTTTCAAGCTGTAGCGGTAGGATTGCAGTTCTTGACCTTGAAGATTTTGGCAAAAAGCTGAACTCGAGGTTTTTGGGAAAGTGGCATAAATCTGTGAGCTTTGAAGAAGTCTTCGAGTCTTTAAAGAGCTGTAGAAGACAAGTATGGCTCATCCAGTTTCCACCAATAATTCATGTTGCATGCAAAGACTTCAGATCTGCGGAAGATTTGCTTAGGATTGCGAACAACGCGGGATTTAGGAGGAGTGGAGTTATATCTTTGCGAAACCTGGTCGTTGAAGTAGCATCACTGGAGAGAGTTGAAATACCCATTGCGATCGATGGAAAGCTCCTGGTGGATGAAGGTTATCTGCGGAAGTCTGTTGGAATTGCAAATTCTAAGCTTGAGAGGGGAAAGAAAAAGCTTGAAAAGCTACTTAATTATCTTAACGAGCTCAAGAGCGAGAAAGAGCTCGTATCTTCTCGTAGAGAGTCGGAAGGAAAAGTCCCACGTCTGTAACTACACCGATTGCTTGATGAGTCCCACGATCCATAAGCTTCATAA
>JBKBUO010000004.1:0-2112 GCA_046290005.1 Archaeoglobaceae archaeon
CCCTTGCCAGGATTTCTGCAGTTGAGAAGGGGTCGAAGTCAAAGTCCCCGATCCAAATTACTTTCACTCCCGCGCTTTCTGCGATCCTACCCTTCTCCGCTATTTCCCTCTCCCCAACGTCACCGTTTATGTTTATGCTCAACTTACCAATCGAGAAGTCCATCAAGCTTCTCCAATTTATTGCGAGAGATAAAAAAGTTATCGAAAAAGCTAAAAAATTGTGATGCAACAAAGTTTATGCTTGGATTCGAAGAGATAATACTCATCGCGATCATCGCCCTCGTAATCCTAACTCCAGAGAAGTTGACGGAACTCGCAAGAGAGATCGGTAAGATCTACGCAGAGTATAAGAAGGCAAAGCGCATGATAGAACTTGAAGTCCTTTATGGGATTCCAAGCGATGAGAAGCTGAGAGAAGATATGGAGAGAAAATTCAAAGAGCTCGAACTTGAAGCTGAGAAGCTCAAATCCTCGAGATCTCCTCCTCGCTGAGACCAGTTAGCTCTATCACACTCATACCAGTCTTGAGATTCTTCGCCTCCTCTTTGCTTATCACCTCTCTAAAGCTCTCTTCCGAGAGAATTAAGCTATTCCCAAATGGATCTTCGAGGATTAAAGTCAGCTCTTCTCTTCCAGCAATCGTATCCTCGATCTTCTCGAGTATCTCCTCGCATCTACGAATCTTTTCCTCGTCTCCTTCGTTCCACCGCATCAAAGTTCTCACGACGTTCGCAACCCTGTCGAGAACACCTTCGAGATTCGTTATGAACGCTTGACTCGCAGGCCCCGGTTCGATCGTTACGCCGATTTCTGGGATCCTTATCGTTCCAGAGGTCGATCTTATTACCTTTGTGAACAGATTTTTCTCATTTACCTTGATCTTGAACCTCGTGGGCTCCTTTTCGCCTAAGACAATTGAATCCGCATGCTTAAACCCACATTCGCAAGAAATAGAAGTTAAAAGAACTTTATCGAAAAAGGGAACCTCGTATGTCGTAACTATTAGTCTTAGTTCTCTTCCACAGGCCGGACAGATCATCCGCTGCCCCTAATCTTGTTTCTATCCACCTTCACACCTGAAGGAGTTATAACGACGTATTCCTCTCCTAAGCCAACGATGTCTCCGTTTATTTCGTCCACAAGCTGTTTTAAATCTTTCAGAATTCTGTCTAAAGTAAGCCTGTCGTGTTTCAAAAAGCCAATATCTGCAACGATGATGTTTCCCTCATATATTTCCTTCTTTATTCTCGGAATCTCGCCTAATCCTGCGACTTCTGCAACCTTGATCATCATCGAAGCTTTTTCACCTACTTCAGCCTCGTATTGACTCAAATCGAGTTCCTCGTAGTCATCGACGATTACTTTCTCTTTTGACTTTATTTTCCCAAAGAGCCCCATGACCCTCACCTCACAGAATGAGCGCAAAAAAGTATTTAATTTTAACGCTTATTCAAAAGTTTGAGCACATAATTGAAACTCTTTCCGATCTCGTGTCTATGTGCAACGAGAGGTGGAATTGCGATGAGTATATAAGCCAAGCTAAGCAAATATCTCATCTCAACACTCTGATATACAAACTGCAGAAGGAAAAGGAAAAGCAGAGCTAACGCTTCAAGAATGCTGAATCTGAGGTTTATTATTATCGCCACTCCCATCAGCGACTGCGCTGCTGTCAAGATAAATTCTTCCCTCTGTCTATCGTCGAGAGGCAAAGAGCTCGGAGTCCCTAAGGCTAAGCTGTATACGATTGCGAGGCATCCAACGAGAAGTGTCCACTGATTGACTTTCGAAGAAACCAGCGTATTGAAGCTCGCGGTGGTTCTGAGTCTGCGTATGAAATAAATCGCAACGATGAACTCGGGAGCTTCGCTCGCAAGTGGAGCTACCCACTGAACCATCAAAAACTCATCCACCCCAAAGATTCTTGCAGTTCCAATGAGACCCTCTGCAAACGCTTCAACGCTCACAAGGATTACAAAGGCTGAGAAAAGAAATAGAAGGACTACTGAAGCCCTCCTTTTCTTTGCAGGAAAACAGCAAAGATATGCAGGGACTCCAACCGCCTCGAATTCCTCGCGGTGAGCCCTAGTTGCTATGTAAAGGTAGAGAACG
>JBKBUO010000004.1:2209-8532 GCA_046290005.1 Archaeoglobaceae archaeon
CATAAATTAAAAGCAAAATCAAAGCGTCAAAGATTGAGATCTCGCTTCTTAGCGGAATCGAGAAGCAGTAAAGGGATGCGATCAGGAGAATTAAAAATTCAAGTCTAATTCCTTCGTCAAGGACAATTTCTCTCTTTCTAAACTTAATCATCGCAAAAATCGCAACCATGCTCCATCCAACGCCGAGGAGTAGTCTATTTGCTCCAGTCATGTTGGCAGCTGCGTAGTGCACGTATTCCTCACCAACTTTTCCCGCCATCCACGCGAAGTATAGATCTACAGCGTATTCTGGCAAGACAGCGAGTAAAGCGACTACTGCAAGGCTTAAAGATCTCGGCAAATCTTTTTCAGCAGTCTCAGCTGCCCAAGACAGAAGAAACGCAGCGGAGACAACCGCAATGCCTGCGAGTAAAGCTTCGAAGTGAGGAGGATAATGGACTGACATGAAAAACGAGATTAACCATGGAAAAGTCGAAAAGACTGCGAGAATTATGTAAATCCTCTCCTTGAGAAACATGCAACCAAGTTTTTACCCGGGATAAAAATCTTTCTACTGCGGGTTGATGAGAAAAAAGCTTATATTTTCTGAAGAGAAAAGTTTTTGCCCGCTCGCCATGCGTCCTCTGATATCGTGAAGAGGATTCCACAGAGCGGGCTACAAAAAAGATTAGCCCAATTCATCCGCGGTTATGACTTCGATGCCATTTACCTTTCCTTTTTCTGAACTAACAACCTTTGCTTTAAGCCTTTTCGCGATTGCCAACGCATAGGATAACTCTTCTCCGTGTTCGCGATACTTCTCTACTTCTTTGCTATCCACGTCCACAATCTCGAGGTTTAACCTCAAACCCACCTTCGGCGGTAATCGCTTGTAGGTTTCCCTCGAAACAAACACTTTCCCACGGTATCCCTTTTCCATCAACTTCACAACTCCGTTTGAATCTGCAACGATCTTTAGAGGTAGCCTCGGGAGCGGCATTGTCATAAGCAAGTAAACTCCGATGCTCATGAAAATCCAAGTTGAGGCGAGGAGTGCAATTGCGACATAGCTCTTTGTTGCGAGGGGAACAAATATGACATCAAGCACGATTAAAAGAAGGATTCCAAAGAAGACAAAGGCAGTCGAGATTAGAATCGCCGAAACTGTATCCCTAAAGCGAATTTTTTTCACCAACTCCTCCATCATCCTTTCAAGATCTTCCATACAATATCACCGATATCCCGAGGGACATCGCAACCCTCGCAACATTTGTATCGCCAACAATCGCAGGCTTTTTAACCCTTACCGCAACCCCAATTAGCTCAGCATACTTTCGCTCCAATCCCATTCCCAGGAGTCTAAAAACGAGTTCCTCGTCAGGCTCTATTACGATACCCCCACGAACAGGATTTGATGGGGTCGTGAAAATACGGAACTTGGGATAAATCACCAATAAAGCCCTTTCGTGTTCTTTGATTGCAACAATTCCCCTAGAGCGGATGGGAACGAAAAGAGTTGTAAAAAAGGTCCCAAATATCGCTGGGATCATCATTATCGCGTATTGAACGACGATTTCTTTCACAACTCGAGGCGGTGGAGTCGTGATCTCCAGAACTAATTCAATCATTTCCACACGCGTTTCTGGAGTTCTCGGGATCTCTGGTGTTGGACGGACAACGATTTCGGGAGTTGGCAGGGTTTCAATCTCTCCAATTCCAGGGACGACTGCGGAAGACCTATGGGCAAAGCCCTTCAAGGTTGCTTGTCCAACTAAGTATCTACCATCGAGCTCAGAAGCGGGTAATATCGTGAGATTGCAAAAATCTTCAGCCCTTAACTGAGCTTTAAGGTAGAAAATTGGCGCTGAGGAGCTTTCGATTTCTTCAGATTTGCTAAAACTCTCCCCAGGACCGAGCTCGATCTCTTCGTGAAAAAGCGTAGTCCTATTGCTGTTGATTTCAACAAACGCTGTCACGTTGCCCTTAATCTTTTTGTCGAGAATGTTCGAAACGTTGAAGACTCCAATCCACCTTTCACCTCTTCCCTTTTCTATGATCACGGGAACGTTGGCTGTGAAGCTCACTCCAATTTCTTCACGATAGACGAAGCTAATATTTCCATCTGGAATCACAAAGTCTCTTTTCAGAGTTAGATTAAAGCTCGCAGACTCGTTTTTTGCAATCGTTGTGTTGAAAACTATGCTTCCGTTTAGAACTTCGCATTTGTCGCAAGAGATGAGGTCTGGGAAATTTGGAATCGAGATCGAAACATCGACTTCTTCTCCAAAGTTCTGGATTACGTAGCGAGCGATGCTTCGATCTGCGAAGCTTTCAACTGTTGCAAAAACTGAGATCGGAAAAGCCCTTGGACTAACGTTTTTATAAGGGTCTAATCTGATCCTTTCCCCATCGCGCACGATTGGAACAAAGGCTAAGTCACCGAAGTAAACGTCAAAGAGCGTGTAACCGTATTTGTTCTCGAAATCCACTATAAACCAATCCCTCGTTACATCTTGCGTGCCGTTGGTGTAAAAAGTCGTGCTTCGTAGTTCAACAACGCAAGCGTTGGAGATCGTTACCAGCGAAAGTAGAAGGAATATGGATAAGGGCTTCATTTCCTCACTAATACAAGTGCAAGGACTGCGATCAAGATCATCAGTGAGCCCCAAAAGAGAACGTAACCACGAAACGGTAGTAAAGGCAATGGAAGTATCGAGAACTCTGCGGTTATGAAAGCTATGTGGTTCGCTGGCACCGAGTCAACGATTCCTTCAAAGTAGCAGAGTTTCCAGTCGGAGCTTATGTCCAAATCGAGACTCCTTACATCCACATCACCGCCCACGGGTATCGTTATGCTCTTAAAAATCAGCCCATGGTCAACGAGGTTTGCATCGAACTCGATCGTCACAACTCTCTCTCCGTAGGGCTCTATGGGATACCAAACCTCGTAGTAGATTGCGGTGTAGTCGTTGAAGTGTTCAGTGCTTGATTTGAAGTTCAAGTTCCCAGAGTAAGCTTTAAGGTTCTCTACTTCAACGGCTTTTCTATACTCACCAATCGGGATTGAAAAGAAGAGCAGCTTTGGATTTTCAACCTTCTGGAGCCTCAACTCAGAAATTCCGGGAACGATGGGCTTGTCTATCTTGTTCTTAAGCTTTATTTCATATTTCAAATGAGCTTTTTCGGTGACAAAAACTGAAACCTTCATCTCCTCGATTTCCAAAACCCCTCCAAACGCAACTTGAGAAGACAGTATGAGCATCACCGCTATTAACCAGAGTTTCACGGAATAAATCTACGCGCATATCTTAAAAACTTATCGCAGTTTTGTGCTTGTATTGAGACCTATGGACTGAGAATCGTATATCTTCCTCTTCTCCCCAAAGTGTGGGCAAAAGTGAATCGAAACGTGCTTCAATTCTGGAAAATCGCTCCGTAATTTCTCTGCAATCTTCTTAGAAATTAGATCCGCTTCTTCCACTTTCATCCTACCATCGACTGTGACGTGTAGATCTAAGTGAATCTCGTTTTCCGCGGTGTAAACTGCGAGCATGTCGTGGACTCCGTTAACTCCTTCTAAGCTTTTTACCGATTTCTCAACCTTGGAGTAGAACTCTTCTGGTGGCGAAAGACCGAGGAGAAATCTGACGTTCTCTAAGAATAGCTTTGCGGAATTGTAGGCAATTAGTAAAGCGATTGCAATCGTAACGATGCCGTCGAAGATCGTGAAGCCAAGTGAGACTAAGATAATCCCAAAGATGGCGCTCACAGTTGATAAAGAGTCGTTCAACGTCTCATACATAGCGGTTTTTCCAAGAATGCTCCTCTGCTTTCTTAGAAATAGAGTCGTCGAGAACAAAAGAATAAGAACGAAGGTCTCCGCTATCAAAGCTATCACGAGATTCTCGTATACCTTCGGATTTAGGATTCTATCTACGCCTTCTTTGATCAACTCGAAGGAAAGCAAAGTGATGAAAGCGACCGAAACCGCGAGAGAGGCGATGTTCTTTATCAACCCATGCCCATGCGGATGGTGTTCGTCTGCAACCTTCCTTGAGAGATAAGATGCGAAGAGCAGAATTGAGATGAGAGAGATGTCAACGACTGAGTGGAAGAAGTCCGCGAGAATAACGGAGAGGTCTGAGTAGTAGAACGCTACGAGCTTTATAAGAGAGGTCAAGAGGTAAACGAGTAGAACCTTGAAGAGATTCATAACCTCTTTTTGAACTCAGATGGGAGCTTTAAAATCCCAGCCAACCCTATCAAGTTCGTTTTCGAGATGCTCCCATCCGCTATTTCCTTCAGAATTTGCTTCGCGTTAAAAGCTATTCCCAAACCAGCTTTTTCTATCATGATCCTATCGTTCGCACCATCTCCTACTGCAACGACTTTATCAATGCTTATCCCTTCTTTCATCGCAATGTCCTCTATTATCCTCGCTTTCTCCTCTGCGTCGATTATCTTTCCTTTGATTCTCCCCGTAAGCTTCCCATCTAGGATCTCGAGTTCATTGCCGAAGGCGTAGTCGAGTCCAAGCTCATCCTTTATGCGGTTTGTGAAATACGTAAAGCTACCGCTGACAAGCGCTACTTTGTAGCCAGCCCTTTTAAGTGCTGAAATTAGCTCCTTAGCACCTTCTGTGAACTCCAAGCGCGAATAGATTTTCTCGAGAACTTCTACTGGCAATCCTCTTAGGAGTTTAACCCTCTCTATCAGTGCCTCTTTGAAGCTAAGCTCACCGTTCATCGCTTTTCTCGTCAAATCTTCGACCTCTCTTTGAACTCCCGCCTCCTTTGCGAGTTCATCGATTATCTCTTCCTCGATAAGAGTTGAGTCGAGGTCAAAGACGATGAGCTTCTTCTCCTTCATCGCAGTCTCGTAGTCCATGACAACGATATCAAGCCCAAGTCTCTCTCCTTCCTTCAAAAGCTCTTTTCGAAGCTTTTGCAAATCTGAATCCCCTATGTCGACGAGAAACTCGATTGCTATGAGTTTGTCTCTTGCTGTTAAGCTTGTTTTCTCTACGTTTATCCCAAATTTTAGAAAGACCGCAGTTATATCGCGAACGATCCCAACTCTGTCTTTGCCAAGCACATTTACAACGAACAAATTCTTTTTCTTTCCTTCCTTCCTCTCGAATGGATTTAAGCTGATCTTCAGATTCAGGTTTTCTGCAACCTCTTTGAGATTTTTCTCGACGCACTCTAATTCTTCTGCCTCAGCAACTATGAACATCGCAAATATCCCTTGGAGAACAGTTTGCTCTATATCCACGATGTTCGCATTGCAACCTGCAAGCGCTTTTGCTACCGCATGAACGATCCCTACTTTGTCTTCACCATACACAGAGAGAGCTATCAACACGAATCCGTTTTCGCAATTTCTTAAAAATTTTGCGAACCTTTTCAATCAAACTTATCAGACGTGCGATCTTAGCTAATTTTATGAAAAGACTCCTGGTTTGTCCGATTTGCAAGTCCAAAGACGTCGTTTTGGACGGTGGTGGCTACACAGGTAAATACAGATGTCTCAACTGCGGTTAAGTGGGTGCTTTTATTCTCGAAATGACAGAAGGAGAGCTCAGAGAGATAGAGGAACTGAATAAGGTTGACGAAATGGGGCGAAAGGATAGAAAGGGGACTCACAAAGGCTTTGAGTCGTAAAATATTTAAAATGATCTGGATATACTTTTAACATGCGTTGGAAGCGCTTTATCCCTGTTTTAGTGCTTGCCATCTTTCTCTACTTGGCGAGCAACTACTTGGCGTTGCTTGCACCCTTCTCGGGAACGCTTTGGCCTTCGGAAGAAAAGAAAGAGATCAAAAACCCATATGGGAAAGTAGAGGTATTCTACGACGAGTTTGGTGTTCCCCACTTTGTTGCAGAAGATGAAAAAGCGCTTGCGTTCGCAGTAGGATACGTTCAAGCGAAGGATCGCCTTTTCCAGATGGATCTGTATCGTAGGATGATGTGTGGTGAGCTTAGCGAAGTTTTTGGTGAAGACTTCTACGAGTCAGACGTTTTTTACAAAAAAATGGACTTCGCAAGATCTGCAGAGATAACATGGGAAAGTTTAAAGGATTCAGAGATTGCTGAACTTCTAATCGCCTACAGCGAAGGTGTCAACTACTTCATCGAAACCGAGAAGTTGCCTATCGAATTCCAGCTCGCAAACTACAAACCAAAGAAGTGGACACCAGTCGATACTCTCTTGATCGCAAAACAGATCGCCTGGGGTTTAACGGGGAACTTCTGGGATCTGAAAAAGGCTGTTATCTTAGAAAAGCTCGGAGAGAGGACTCTCGAGTTGTATCCGATGACTTTGGATCATGGCTACACGATCC
>JBKBUO010000004.1:8631-10929 GCA_046290005.1 Archaeoglobaceae archaeon
TCAGAGTAAACAAGTCATTTGTCGATTGGGTGAAAAACTTTGAAAGCAACCCAAGCTTTGGATCGAACAACTGGGTGGTTTCAGGTAATCTCACAACCACTGGAAAACCTATGCTTGCGAACGATCCACACTTGCTTTTAACTGTTCCACCAGTGTGGTACGAGATGCACATCCAGCTCAATGGCTTCAACGTCCGTGGTGTGACTTTTCCCGGAGTTGGGATGATCATCATCGGTAGAAACGACTTCTTATCCTGGGGATTCACGAACGTTGGCGCAGATGTTATCGATTTCTACTACTACGTCTGGAATGGTAGCAGATATCTATACAAAGACCAATGGCTTGAACCAGAGAGAAAAGTGGAGAAAATAAGGGTGAAAACAGCAAAAGGCATTGAAGAGCGAGAAGTTGTTGTTGAAAAAACAATCCATGGTGCTCTAATCGAAAGATATGGGTTTAGAGTTGCTGTAGCCTGGACTGGTCTCACGAACACGAGTGAAGCCTTGGCAATTTACAAATACAACTACGCCAAAAATATCAGCGATTTCATGGAGGGGCTTAAGCTCTTCTTCGTCCCCGCACAGAACGTTGTTTACGCTGACATCCATGGGAACACCATGTATTATCCCGCAGGGAAATATCCGATAAGGCTCGTAGATGGAAAAGAAGTCCCTGGAAACAGGATTTTCAACGGATCCGCAGGCGAAGGAGAGTGGCGAGGATTCAGGGCTTTTGGTTTCTCCACTTGGGATGGATTCATACCCTTCGAAGAGATTCCCCATGCGATAAACCCTGAGTACATAGCGACCGCAAATCAAGAACTTGGTTATAAAAAGCATTACTTGGGTGATGCGATGTATTTTGCTGATCCATATAGAGGAATGAGGATCTATGAAGTTCTCGATGACCTCTTTGCAAAAAAGAAGATTACTGTAGAAGATTTTATGAGCCTGCAAAGCGACACAAAGTCGAAAGTTGCAGAGTTCTTCGTCCCGTTCATTCTTGAAGCGTATCCAAAAATGGATGGGAAGTTAAGAGCTTATGCGGACATGCTGAGAAACTGGGATTTTAGAATGAAAAAGGAATCCAAAGAGGCGCTGATCTTCGCAATCTGGATTGAGAAATTCGTAAACGAAACCTTTGACGAGTTTTTCGCAGTAGGACTCGATAAGAGCTACTTACCAAGGTTGTATGTGCTACAGAACTTGCCAGCGGACAGCGACTGGTTCGACGACAAGAGGACTGAAATCGTGGAAACGAGAAGTGATATCGCCTTAAGAGCGCTAGATCTTGCGATTCAAGAGATAGAAAAGAAGAACTACAAGGTTTACGGAGACTTGAATAGGCTTTCCATGAAGCACCCGTTCAGCAAAGTTGTAGACTACTTTGACTACCCATCGATGGCTATGGATGGTGATGGGTTTACGGTCTTCAACTTCCATCGCATTGGTGAGATGGGCTATCAGGCGGGAAGCAGTTGGAGGATGATCGTAACCTTCGAAAAAGATTACTGCATCATTCCCGGTGGAAATTCGGGGAACTTTTTCTCGAAGAACTACGATGATCAGCTAACCATTTGGGCTGAAGGAAAATACAAGATCTGTGATTTTAGTGTGAGGGGTGAGAGAATTGTATTTGGTTAAAACCTTGGCATTAGCTGTCGCAATCGCAATCTCTATCTTCCACTGGATAGGAATTGCGATAACCAGTGCTATGATTGGATTTTTGGCTAAGAGTTACAAATCAGCTCTACTTTTCTCGTCGCTATACGCAGTTGCGTTTTGGATTTCGTTCCTCGCTTACTCTGTAACCCTTGGAATTGCAGAGAAGCTCCTTGCTCTTCCATTCACTTATTTAAGCTTGACGTTAACCGTTGCCCTCGCAACCATTTCAAGCATGTTGCGAGCTCTTAAGTAAGTTATTAAGGAACTTTTATTTTTTGACACAGCATTTATTAACAGCACTGATGCACTTTTTTCGTGAGATGCATAGTCTGCGGGAAAGAAAGTGAGTTCAAGATCTGCGGAAGTTGCTTTGTAGAGAGAAATACCTTGGTTTCCCTTCCAACTCTCGAGATTGAAAAATGCGGAAAGTGTGGAAGCTTTAGGTTTGGTAAAGAGTGGGTGAGAATCGATGATATGAGTGCAGTAGAAAAAGAGGTTTTCGAAAACCTCGCTGTCTTCCCAGATTTTAATCTCGAGAGTGTTGAAATTCTCAAGAATTCCGCAATAGTAACCGGAACAATTTATGGCGATCATGTAAGCGTTACAATCCCTTTGAACTTGCGAATTCGAACGA
>JBKBUO010000004.1:11024-15847 GCA_046290005.1 Archaeoglobaceae archaeon
AACGATAACTTGTCCTCGATGCTCTAGGGAAAGCGGCGGGTATTACGAAGCGATTGTGCAAGTAAGAGCGCAAAAACGCAGTTTAAGGAATGAAGAAGTTGAAAGAGCTATGAAAATCGTAGAGAAGATCTTGGGCGAGAGCGAAGGAGAGAAAGATTTCCTCCTAAGGTTCGAGGAGACGAGTTCCGGCATCGATTTTTACTTTGGGAGTAGAAAGATTGGAGAAAAGGTGTCAAAAGCGATTGCAGACGAGATAGGAGGGAGCATTTCGAAGAGTAAAAAACTGCACACGAGGATAGACGGAAGGGACGTCTATCGGTTTACCTTCCTTGTAAGGCTTTCCGAAGCTGAGAACTACGACGTGGTTTTGAAAGATGACAAGATCTGCGTCGTTAAGAATGCAAAAATCCAGAAAGGAGTTGAGATCATCACTGGAAAAGCTGTGAACATCTCTGGAGCTACTCTGATCGCAAAAAAGGAAGAAATGAGCTGGGGAGTTATAACGAACTTAGACGAAAGCATAGCAGAAGTGATGGACTCCGAAGGTAAGATTTTCCACGTCCCCCGACCATTTGGGGCTGAAATTGGAAAAGAAGTTTTCATATTCAACTTCGGGCAAAGAACCTTCGCCTTTCCTAGAGACCTATGAAGGCAGTTCGTGTCAATAAAGAGAAAGCTGAGGAGCTGAGAATAATCGCGGAAAAAATTGGGGCAAAGGACAAGAGGAGGCTTATAAAAAGCTGTGGTGACTTTGTTGAGATCCCAATACTCGATGGCTACGAGGACTTCTTTAAAGACTACGAAATAGTCGAGCAAAGAGAAGCGTTGTTGAATCCGAAAAGGGACTTCTTAGAGATATTGTCGCAAATTGTCCCGAAGGAGAAACAGAAGTTTTTGCCGAGAAGCTACAAAGTCATCGGTGATCTCGCAATAGTAAAAATCGACGAAAAAGTTGCAGACTTCAAGGAGAGGATAGGAGGGGCAATTCTAGAATCGAATCCAAGGCTAAAAGCTGTCTGGAGAGACGTTTCCAGAGGAGGGATGATAAGGAAGCCCAAGCTCGAGCTTCTCGCTGGAGAAGGGAGTGAAACCTTGCACGTGGAGAACGGTTGCTATTTCAAGCTTGACATAACAAAAGTTATGTTCAGTCTTGGAAATCAATACGAGAGGCATAGAGTTGCGAAGGAATGCGAAGATGAAGCCGTTGTTGACATGTTCGCCGGTATTGGCTACTTTTCAATTCCAATTGCGAAAAGAGCTGAGAAAGTCTACTCGATCGAGATTAACTACGACGCATACAGATACTTGCTTGAGAATGCAAAGCTGAACAACGTGAAGTTGATCCCAATACTCGGCGACTCGATGTTTGTAACACCCGAAGGTGTTGCAGATCGTATCGTTATGGGGCACATATTTTGTCAGGATTTTTTGCACACCGCTATAAAAGCCCTCGACAGATCTGGGATCATACACTACCACGAAGCGGTTCCGAGCAAGATCTTGTGGCGTCCAACGCTGAGAGTTGAAAAAGCTTGTAGGGAAATGGGAAAAAAATGCAAGATTCTGAACTTTAGAAGGGTAAAAAATTACGCCCCGAAAGTCGTGCACGTTGTAGTTGATGCGTTCGTATACTAAGCCTTCTTTTGCGCAGTTATCATCTTGTGGCTCAAAACTCCACGAATCGCCGCAACTTTGTCGACCAACTTCTTTATCTCCTCCATGTTGCCCTTCACAACGATGATCTCAAGACACTGCTCGTCGCTCAGATGGAGATGCATGTCTGAAGTTATCACGTGCGAAAACGCATGCTGGATCGAGATCAACGCATCGCTCACACCACGAACTGTGTGATCGTAGAGAACTGTTAATACGCCAACGACCTCTCCTTTCTCACTTTCGAGCCATTTGTATTCCGCTATGTAACCTCTAATCGCATCCCTTATCGCTTCGCTCCTCGAAGAGTAGCCACGAACCTTTATTATTGCGTCGAACTCGTCCAAGAGATTTTTGGGCAAGCTGACACCGATTCTCGTTATACCTTCTTCCATGGAGAAAGGGAGCCTTTAATTATAAAAACATATCTCTATTCACTTATCCGCATAACCTCTCCCATGCCCTTGCTCCTACTCTCACGGAATATGAACTTCTGTCCCTCGAAAATGCACTGAGGATGATACTTGAACCTTATCCTGACCCTATCGCGATCTCCAGCCTTTAGATAACCTTTTCTGATCTCCTTAAACGTCACGGTCTCAGCTATTGTTTCTACATGTAAAACTGGTTCGTAGCCAGGTTTTATCATGGTTGGATGGGTGAAAACGAATATCTCCGCTTCGAATTCGCGGACCGCCTTGGGCAGAGTTTTGCTGAGAACCATTCCCCTTCTGAGATCTTCAAACCTAACACCTTTCAGAGCTACACCAACGACGTCGCCACACTTCGTTTTGCTTATTCTATAGTGATGCATCTCGATGCTCGTGACCTTCGCAACCTTAAAGGATCCGTCGTTAAAAGGACCGACGTAAACGTCTTCACCTTCACGGAGCTCCCCGGATTTTACGCTTCCGCTGACCACAACCCCAACTCCCGTGACCTTGTAGACTTTGTCGATATACATCAAGAACTCTTTATCACCGCTGTATCTCTTTGGCAATCTGTAGAAGAGTTCCTCAAGAATTTCGTAGCCTTCAAGCGTTAGAGCTGAAGTTTTAACGATTGGAACCACGAATCTATTCTCGGTAAGGAGTTTTACCACCTTTGATACCTCTGATGTATCTTTCACGAGAATTGGTATTCTTCCCACTGTTTTAAGCAGATTCGAAACTTCTTGAATCACCTCTTGGACCCTTTTCTCGCCCACCATGTCTATCTTCGTTATCGCAACTATCACTGGGAGCTCCATTGCGAGTAAGATTCCAAGGTGCTCTTTCGTAGTCCTCATCGCTCCATCGTTTGATGCAACAACGAGGAGCCCATAGTCTATTTTTTGTCCCAGTAAGCCACGTATCGTAGTTCTGAGCCAAGGTTCGTGTCCCACTGTGTCAACGAAACTTACGAGCTTTTCAGACTTCTCAACTATCCTCGCCTTTTCTTCTTTGCTCATCGGATTCTTCAAACGCAGAATCTTACCATCTCTAAATCCAAGAACTGCAAAGCTCAGTTCAGCGCTCAATCCACGCTCAATCTCGTGCTTTAGAACGTCTAAAAAGATTCTCGTTGCTCCATCTCCATCGTCGGGCATTCCAGTAATTAGACAACCCACGAGCGTAGACTTTCCGTGATCCACATGTCCAGCTGTGCCGATTAAAATGTGCTCTTTCGCATTCGCCTTCGATATCTCAACGATTCCAACGTATCCGCCGTTCACCTTGTATTTTTCAACATTCGCAATCTCAGCTTCTATTTCCTTGGCGATTTTAGATAGGATTTCCACGGTCTCTTTAAACGCCTTCTCATCCAAGCCCTTGACTGCTCCCGAATCTGAGACTCCGATCACGTAGTAAGCCTTCCCCTTACCCATTATGATGCGGTGGTTCATCTGGCAAGCCAATTGTCTGAATCTATCTCCCCTAAGATGGTATAAGTTAAGAAACTCCTTAAACTCAACGTTCTCTCCTTCGCCTTTCTCAACGAGTCGCGTTAGTTTTTCCACAAAAAAAGTGTGGTTTGCAAATTTAATTTTTGCGAATGCTTTTATGGATTAACTCAGCTTGATCTCTCGCCTATTCTCCCAGACGCCGTGAAGGTTGCAATAAGCGACTGCGTAGATAACGCCACTTTTGTTCAACTTCACTTTAAAAGTCGCCTCTTGCTCCGAGATCTCTGGGGTTAGCTCAGCCCTTGCAACAAAGATTGGATTGAAATCCCTCCCTTCTTCGTAGAAGTATAGCTCGATCCATCTGAAAGAGTGCTGGACTGTGTTTGGATGTCCTTCAATGTAAATTCGAACTGGAAAAGCTTCTCCAGCCTTTACCCCCATAGGTGCTTCGATCTTCGGTGTATGGTTCTCTCGCTTCGAGATCGCAAGCTTGTCCTCAACTTCATAGCTGTAAATTAGCTCAGAGAACTTCTTCATCTTCTCACCTCCTAAAACTTCACATACAACTCCTTCTTCGTCCCGCAGATTGGGCAGTAATCGGGCGCTTCGTTCACCGCAGTGTGACCGCAGACAGGGCAAATGTAAACGCTTTCTATGTCCATATCCTTCCCAATCTCTGCGAGCTTTTTTGCTTCGCTGTAAAGCTCTGCGTGAATCTTCTCTGCAGATAGAGCGTAGTAGGTCGTTTTCTCCGCTTCCCTTTCATTTTGCATCTTTGCAGTTGCGTTGTATACTGGATACATTTCCTCGACTTCGTATTTCTCCCCCTCGATCGCCTTCTGCAAGTTCTCGACTGTGTTCCCTATTCCGCCAAGTGCCCCGTAGTGGTTTTTCGCGTGAACAGATTCAGCAAATGCAATCGCCCTAAAGAGCTTAGCAATCCTTGGCTTCCCTTCTTTCTCTGCAATTTCTGCAAAGATCAAGTATTTCATGTGCGCCTGGCTCTCACCGGCGAATGCGTTTTCGAGAAATTGTCTGCTCATTGCCCTCATGATATGAATTATCTTTGATGAAATAAAAAATTTGCGAGGTTTTTCTCTGGAAATCTGAGCGTTTCAAAAAAGAAAAAGCTTATATAATGAGAAAATTCCTACAACATATGAACAAGCTCATGCTGGATGAAGAGTATCTACCGAAGCGATGGTACAACATCGTCCCCGATTTGCCAGAGAAACTCGCTCCACCACTTAATCCAAGAACCATGGAGCCAATAAAGCCAGAAGAG
>JBKBUO010000004.1:15944-38170 GCA_046290005.1 Archaeoglobaceae archaeon
AGCTCGAAGCTGTGTTTCCAAAATCTCTGATAGCCCAAGAAATGAGCGAAGATAGATGGATAAGGATTCCTGAAGAAGTTCTTGAAATATATCGCATCTATCGCCCAACACCTCTTATCAGGGCTACGAGACTTGAAAAAGCTCTAAAAACGCCTGCAAAGATCTTTTACAAATACGAAGGCGTAAGCCCACCGGGAAGCCATAAGCCCAACACCGCAATAGCCCAGGCTTACTTCAACATGAAGGAAGACGTTGAGATGCTCACAACCGAAACCGGCGCTGGACAGTGGGGTTCCGCTCTTGCATTTGCCACGAACCTCTTCGGGTTGAAGTGTAGGATTTTCATGGTTAGATCGAGCTACGAGCAAAAGCCTTACCGAAGGATCCTAATGGAGACTTGGAACGCTGAGGTGATTCCGTCACCGAGCAATCTAACTGAGAGTGGGCGAAGAATTCTTGAAAGAGATCCAGATTGCCCAGGAAGTCTTGGGATAGCAATAAGCGAAGCTGTTGAAACTGCGGTTAAAAGTGAGAACGCGAAGTATAGCCTTGGAAGCGTTTTGAACCACGTGCTTTTACATCAAACGATCATAGGCCTTGAGGTTAGGAAGCAGTTGACACTTTTGGACGAGAAACCAGACATGATGATAGGTTGCGTTGGTGGTGGGAGCAACTTCGCAGGTTTCTGCTATCCTTTCGTAAAAGATGCGATGAGAGGGGAAGTCGAATTAATCGCAGTTGAGCCAAAGGCTTGCCCAACTCTCACCGCTGGAGAATACCGATACGATTACGGCGACACCGCAGGACTTACGCCTTTATTGCTCATGTATACGCTTGGTCACGATTTTATTCCTCCGCCAATCCACGCTGGTGGTCTCCGCTACCATGGCGATGCGCCTTCGCTTTGTTTGCTCGTAAAGCATGGAGTAATAAAACCGATCGCAGTTGGTCAGCGAGAAGTCTTCGAAGCTGGAGTTCTATTCGCAAGAACTGAAGGAATCCTCCCCGCACCGGAAAGTGCACATGCGATAAAGGTTGCAATCGATAAAGCCATTGAAGCGAAGAAAAGGAACGAGGGGCGTGTAATAGTCTTCAACCTGAGTGGACATGGATACTTCGATCTGAAAGCCTACGAAGAGTTTTTAAGCGGAAAGCTACCAGACACGTAATGCGTGGTGAACTCGCGATCCTATGCTCCGCAATCTTGATGAGCACGGTATCGATATTCGTGAGAAACACAGCAACTGATGCTTTAATCGTTACTTTTCTTCGCCTTTTCTTCGCCACGTTATTTCTTTTGATTCTTGGTTTGTTGATGAGGGAGAAGTTTGCCTTCAGTAAAACGCTTCTACTCTTAGCTTTTCTGAACCTCGCAACGATATTTTCCTACATTTCCGCGATTCAGAACATCGAAGCAGGGGTTGCAGCACTTTTACTTTACATGGCTCCGATTTACGTAACGCTAATTGCTTACCTTAGCGGGGAAAAAATCGAGAGATCGACGATCTTAGCACTGCCTTTGGGTTTGCTTGGGCTTTACCTCATGCTCTCCGCCTACGTAGATCTAAACGCTGGAATAGTCTTTGGCATCTTTTCTGGAATTGCCTACGCTTTTGTTTTCAAGTTTTCGAAGAAAGCCAGAGAATTTCACAGTGCTTTTCAGATCGCCTTTTTCAACGTTTTCTTAGGCTCTATAATCCTACTTCCATGGTTTCTCATCAAAAACGAGCCCTTCTCGATTCCATGGGCTTTCGGGCTTGGGCTAATTCCAACCGCAATTCCCTTCATGCTCTTCGCATACGGAATAAAGCATGTGAAGTTGCAAAAGGCTCCGCTGATCGCGCTCATCGAGCCGATGTTCGCAGTAATCATTGGCTACCTTTACTTCGGAGAAGTCCTAAGCTTAAAGCAAATGATCGGAGCATTTCTAATTCTCAGCGCAACTGCGATCAGCTTGAGGAAAGCCGAAGCTTAGCTTCAACTACTCTTCGGAATTTCTCTACACTCTATAGACTTTTGAAACTCGATTAAAGTGGGGAGTATGGATTGATCCGGGATAAAGATGCGGAAGATAACGATCCCCCGATCGCTTGGCGAAACTACGCAGTTCTTATCCCTACAACTCTTATTGGTCGTCAATTTCAGTGTGATCTTGTCCTCTTCTACTATTCTATCGTTGATCGTGAAAAAGTTGTCCGTGCTGATGGAGTAGAAAGATGCGGACCAATAGGTGAACTTCGGGACCCTTGCTTCGATCAACAAATCCGATTTGCTTATGTTGTAAACGCATGCGGAGTAAAGAATGTCCGGACTTGGCATCACGACCTTCTTGAAACTCGCATCAATCGGTTTCTGATGATACGCTTGGTTGACCTTCACTTCTTCTCTTGTTGCGTAGTAGTTTGATATCACTACTAAATAGGGATAAAAGTAAACGAATACAAGATGACTGAGGATTGCGAATACTATTAGAAGCGCAAAACCCTTGATCTTACCGCTCATCTGCATCCCTCTCTAATTATCTTAGGAAGCTCGATCTCCGTTATCTTCTCGTAAACGATGCTCTCTGGGTTGTAAAGTCTAAGGGTCATGTAGAATCTTCCCTCTCCTCTTAGTGGAATCCAGTTTTTGCCCCTCTGCTCCTTCGAAACATATATTTCCCACGAATCATCGTTTTTTACAACGTTCGCAGACGTTACAGAATAAATCTTGTGCTCGTTGGCTATCAGAAAGTTGTCCTCTCCATAAACCGTGATGCTCCACCATCTTGCTGGCAGAGCTTTGCCAACTACTTTGTAATCGCAGTTTCTATCCAGCCATTTCTCGCCATCGCTTGTAGCTATAAAGTAAACTGCCTCGCTCCTGTTGAGAATGTAGAGGTAATTCTTCGCTACGATCGCCCTCGTGTATGGATCCGCTTGCTCTGAACCTGCTACAAGAGAAGTCCTCCAGACATCGTTTTGAACCCACAGGAGATCAGGAGCCAAGTTTATCACGAGATTTGCACTCAAAACTCCAATCACCACACCCATGAGAGCTGAAAGCCAGAGCCTCACAATTGGTATTTTCGATATCGATATTTATTTTTTGTTGACGGGAAAGGCTTTTTTAGTTTGGAAATCACTTTCTTCATGTTCCGTGGTGTTCAGATCGAAGCCTTGCATGGAGACATCACAAAACTCGAGGTTGATGCAATTGTGAACGCTGCGAACACACATCTCTACATGGGTGGTGGAGTAGCGGGAGCGATAAAGAGGGCTGGCGGGGAGGAGATAGAGAAGGAAGCTGTGAAAAAAGGTCCGATAAAGATTGGAGAAGCAGTCGTAACCTCTGCTGGAAAGCTGAAGGCAAAGTTCGTTATCCATGCACCAACGATGGAGCTCGACTTCAAAACAGATGAAAAGAAGGTTCGATCTGCGATGATTGCAGCGCTTAAAAAAGCTGAAGAGCTTGGAATTGAGAGTATAGCCTTTCCAGCCCTTGGAACTGGAGTTGGTGGTTTGCCAAAGGATTTAGTTGCGAAAATCATGGTCGAGGAGCTAAAAAAGCACATCGAATCGGGGACGAGGCTAAAGAAGGTGATATTTGCGGATATAAGCAAAGAGCAGGTGGAATTTTTCAGAAGAGAGATCGAGGAGTTGAAATGATAGGTAGATTTGTTGCAAACGGTAAGATCTACGAAGGGAGATTCGAGATCTCAAAAGATACTCTGATCTTCGATTCCTTGGAATTTCCATTGAGCTCTGTGAAGTTCTTACCACCTGTTACGCCGGGGAAGATAGTCGCAATTGGGCTTAACTACATCGATCACGCGAACGAGCTTCATTTGCCCGTTCCCGAAGAACCGATAATCTTCCTTAAACCGCCGAGCGCAGTTATTGGAAGTGATGACCCAATAATTTTACCCAGGCAGAGCAAAAGAGTTGACTACGAAGGGGAACTTGCAGTGGTGATAAAAAAGAGGTGCAAAAATGTTCCGAAGGAAAAAGCCCATGAGTTCATACTTGGCTACACTTGCTTCAACGACGTCACTGCAAGAGACTTGCAAGCGAAAGATGTTCAGTGGACAAGAGCGAAGAGCTTCGATACCTTCGCCCCCTTAGGACCTTTCATCGCAGAAATTGAAGACGCTTCAAAGCTAAGAATAGAGACAAGAGTTAATGGAGTTGTCAAACAGAGGTCAAGCACTTCGAACATGATCTTTGACGTCCCAACGCTAATAGAGTTCGTTTCCTCGATCATGACCCTTGAAGCGTTCGACGTTATCGCAACCGGCACCCCAGCGGGAATCGGAGCTTTGAAAGTGGGAGACTTCGTAGAAGTTGAGATTGAGAAAATCGGAGTCCTAAGGAACCGTGCGATGAGCTACGATTTCAGATGCGAATGCTAAGCGATGTCCCTCGAAGTGTCGATCTGGACACCTTCGTCGACGACAAACCTGAAGAACTCGGTTATTGGCTTTTTACCCCTTATCTTCGGTAGTGCAAACTTCGTCACAATCCTTTCTCCAACCCTCTCAGCTTCTACGTTTATCACGACATCTGAAAGGTCGAGAACGCGAGTCACTACGTTTATCGGATGAATGTTTTTCACCAGGTAAACATACACGATATTCCCCTTCTCCCTCGCAATCGAATACAAGCGGTTCATGAGCCATTCTTTCAGCCCCCACTCAACGTCCAAGTTCAGGAAGAAAGATAAGCTATCAACGATTATCACAAATTCGCCAACTTGTCCGTTGAGTTCAGCAAATCTGTCCGCGAGAAAGTCGAAGATTTCCTTGTCTCTGTACCTGTCCTCGATAACGAACTGCCCGTATTCGTTGAGGTAGTATTGAGTAAAAACGTCGACAAAAACGATGCTTTTTGGATTGAAGTGCAACATCTCCATGTCTCGAGAAACGTATTTTGCTGGGCGGTTTGTTGTCACATAGAAGCTCTTGGTAGCGTTTGCAAACTGATAAAGGAAGGCTTCAGGCATTGCAATGGGATCTGCGTAGAGGCAGACAAAGCTCCCTGCAGGTAGACCGCCGTCGAGTCTTTTATCGAGAAGAGAGATTCCAGTGGGAATGCTTCGCTTCAGCACTAATCTTTGCTCCATCTATATTGATTTATTACACCACTGCATATAAGCATTCTCAAAGTGTAATTACATGCTAAAAAAATTAGATAACGTTCTTTGCCCTCAATCTTTCGATCTCGTCTTTGGTGTATCCAAGGTTCAGCAGTATCTCCTCTGTGTGCTCTCCGAGCTTTGGGGGACGTTGGACCTTGAACTCGTGCCCAGAGATCTTCACAGGATTGTTGAACATCTTTATCTTACCAAGCCCCGGATATTCTACCTCTACAACGACGTTTCTAAATTTCGTCTGCGGATGCTCTAAGACCTCCTCTATCTCATTCACCGCTCCGCAGGGAACTCCAGCCCTCAGAAGGATTTCTATCCACTCATCTCGCTTTCTCTCCTTGAGTTTCTCCACTATTATACTCTCAAGCTCTTCCCTGTGCTTCAATCTCTGTTGATTCGTCTTAAATCTTTCATCGTTCAGCAACTTCTCAAGTCCGACCGATTTGCAAAAAGCCTCCCAATGCCATTCGGTCGCAACCACGATGTTTACAAGCTTTCCGTCTCCCGCAGGATACGGCTCATAGGGAGTTGCAAGAAAATATTTTGTCCCCATTCGAAGATCTTCGTCTTTCATCCCCTCAACGATCACCATGTTCATCAAGTTTGTCATCATAGTAACTGCGCAGTCGAAAAGCGATATGTCAATTTCAGCCCCTTCTCCAGTCTTTTCACGTGCGAGCAAAGAAGCTAAGACCGCATAGACACCATACATAGAAGCAAGGATGTCCGTTATTGGCACGTTTATCTTACACCGCACTTCACGAGTTCCGGTGTAACTTATTATCCCAGCTTCGCCTTGGATAAGCTGATCAAACGCTGGACGATCTCGATATGGACCATTTTGTCCAAATCCAGATACGTGACAATAGATGATCCTGGGATTAACCTTCTTAACGACCTCATACCCAATTCCGAGTGAATCCACGACACCTGGAACGAAGTTCTCAACTATTAAATCCGCTTTCTCTGCGAGTTTCAGAAAGATCTCTCTTCCCTCATTGCTTTTGAGATCTAGGGTCATCGACTTCTTGTTCCTGTTGACTACCGCGAAGTAGAAGCTCAGATCGTTTCTAATTGGTATCCAGTGCCTCGCAAGGTCTCCTACCTTCGGGCGCTCTACGTGTATGACCTCTGCACCAAGGTCCCCGAGCAAGGTTCCGATGTAGGGGCCTGCGACCGCTTGCCCGAGTTCTATGACGAGCAAATCTTCGAAGGGTTTCAAATCACAACTCCCTCCTAAAAGCCTGAATACCAGTGATGAACCTACCGAGGATCAGCGTGTGTATGTCGTCTGTGCCCTCGTAGGTGTAAACGCTCTCTATGTTTGCCATATGCCTTATCGGAGAGTAGTCTAAGCTTATGCCATTCGCCCCAAGTATCTCTCTCGCAATTCTTGCGCAGAATCTCGCTACACGAACGTTGTTCCTCTTCGCAAACGAGATTTGCTCTGCTGTTGCTTTACCTTGGTCCATCAATCTCCCCAAACGCCAGGCTACGAGTTGTCCCTTTGTGATCTCGGTGAACATGTCCACCAGCTTTGCTTGGACAAGTTGATAAGAAGCGATTGGAGCCCCAAACTGCTTTCTGTTCTTCGCATAGTTTAAAGCGGTCTCATAGCAATCCATCGCTGCACCAATCGCACCCCAGGAAATTCCAAACCTTGCTTGGTCGAGACAGCTCAGCGCTGTTCTAAGCCCAACTGCGTTTGGCAACCTATTCTCTTCTGGAATCCTACAGTCAGTCAAGTAGAGCTCTCCCACGTCACCAGCACGCATCGAACCCTTTTTTGTAATTTCTGATTGCTTAAATCCCTTTGTTCCACGCTCAACTACAAATCCCTTTATCTTTCCATCCAAAATGTCTCTTGCCCAAACAACTGCGATATCTGCGATCTCAGCTTCGCTTATCCAAGTCTTTGTCCCGTTCAAAACCCATTCATCGCCATCTTTCCTTGCAGTCGTTTCCATGCTCGCTGGATCGCTACCAACGTTTGGCTCAGTCATGCCAAAGCAACCGATTATTTCCCCCTTTGCAAGCTTCGGGAGATATTTCTTTTTCTGCTCTTCGCTACCGTATTTCCAAATCGGAAACATGACGAGTCCAGAAGTCACAGCGACAAAGCTACGCAGGGCACTGTCTACTCTTTCAACCTCTTGACAAATCAAGCCGAAGCTCGTATAGTTCATCCCCGGACAACCGTATTCCTCCGGAATGAAGGCACCGAGCATGCCAAGTTCTCCAAATTTTTTACCAACTTCTCTGAAATTCACAGGTTCCTCCTTATGCCAAGCTTCTGCTATCAACGGCGCAATCTCTTTTTCTAAGAATTCTCTAACCGAACTCCTCACGAGGCGCTCCTCTTCAGTGAGAAGCTCGTCTATGTTGTAGAAATCAACCCCCCTAAACATGTTCTCACCAAAAGACCATTGGTAAAGTCATAAATAAATTTTTCGGCAATCAATAGCCAAAAAATAAATTAACGGAATTCAAGCCAAAGCACAATTGCAGTTAAAATCAAACCAAGAACGTTTGTGATCGCAAATGGGGCTATTAAAAGCAACCCCGCAGAGAAGAGAATTGCTCTTTTTGCGTAATTTAAATTCTTTTTGAAGAAACCGACCGTGGCACTGTTTATAGCAATAATTGCAACAATGACGAAGAACGTTCGCAGAATTATCTCGAGTGGATTGTCGATGTATGGAACTATCAGCAACGCTGCTCCTATGGGGGCTAAAACGAACGTGAAGGCGATCAGGTATTTTATTATCGCTATCTTCGCAGCTAAAACCGCAACTCTTAGCGGATTCAGTCCAGCGATTGAAGCTGCTGCGTAGGCTGCGAGTGCAACCGGCGGAGTTACGTCCGCGAGAACCGCGTAGTAAAATGCAAAGACGTGCACGCTGTAATGCGCGATGCTCTCGGGAAAGCCGTTTAAAATCGCGAGCTTGATCGCAGCTGGAATAACAAGAGCTGAGACTATGACGTAAGACGCTGTTGGTGGCACACCCATTCCGAGAATGAGCGTAAAGATTGCGAGAAGGAGTAAAGTTATGTAGTAATTGCCCGCGCTTACAAAGCGCACGATTTCCTCGATCTTCATTCCAAGCCCAGTGACGAGGAGCGAGTGTAATATCATGCCCGCACAAGCGGTTGCAAGCGCTACGGGTATCACATCCAATGCCCCGTTGCTAAAGCCTTTGGCAATTTCCGAGAGCTTTGATTTCCTTAGAATTCCAAGTGCAACCGCTAAAAAAATTGCACTTATAACAGATGTAGCGATCGTGTAACCTCGGAAAATCATAATGATCAAAAGCGCAATCGGTGAAAGAAGGTAGACTTCTTTCAAAACTTCCTTTTTGCTCTTCTTCTCGACTTCAACTTGCCCCTTAAGCCCTATTTTCTTCGTATAAAGCTCGAGATAGATCTGAAGCGAGATGTAGTAGAGAACCGCGGGGAGTATAGTCATTATTATCAAAGTCCTGTAATCGATTCCCATGACCTCCATCATTATAAACGCAGCTGCGCCGAGAATTGGAGGTGTTATTAAAGCTGCAGTTCCAGTTCCAGCCATAAAAGCGGAAGCGAACTTCTCATCGTAACCGGCTCTTTTGAAAGGAGAAAGCATCGTAGTTGTCACGGTTGTTGTTATCGCAACGCCAGAACCTGAGACCATTCCCATTATCGCAGAGTAAACAGTCGTAGCCCTACCGACACCCTGCGGAGATTTGCCGAGAAAAGCGGATGAAAGATCTGAGATGAACTTCGTTATGCCAATCGCCTGCAGAACGCCTGCGAGGATCGTGAAGTATACTATGTACTTCGCAGAAACTCCAAGGGGAAGACCAAAGATCCCTGCTTCGGTTTCCATCCAGCTCTTTCCAATTGCCAAGGGGATGTCACGGAAATTGTGTCCAATTGGTGGGGGAACGTTGCTCCCAAAAAGGGTGTATAATACGAACACAAGGACTATAGCGGGCAATGGCCAACCAATTTTTACGTTTGTAGCGTATAGGAGGAGTAGAATCATTGTCCAGCCCACTAAGATGTCAAGACTCGTTGGAAAAACTACTCTGTAGAGTATTTTTTCGTAGTCCACTATCAAGTATAGGGTTGAGGGGATATAGAGCAACAGTAGCACGAACTTCCAGTCGACTCTTTTCTTAAAAAATCCAAGGATTGCGTCGAGCGGAAAAGTAGAGAACCAGAGCAAGAGGACAAGAGAGGAAACGAGAAGGTCTTTTACCGCTACTGCGAGAATAAGGGCACAAGGCAATGATAGAGCTGAAAGAATCAAGTTGCTCGTAAGGCTCGTTTTCTTCCCATACGCCATGAAACCGAGCGCTCCAATGCACAGCATCAGGTGAATTCCTCTGATCAAATGCACTTGATCGAAGCAGTATCGAATTTCTACAGGTAACCAGATCAGATACGGTATGAAGTAAGGGTAGAAAACGATAAAGATGCTGTAAAATGCCAGGAAGCCTCCAAAAAACTTTGCAAAACTCATTCAATCACCCACACACAGAGAGATCTTGCTTGGAGATTTTGTTTCAAACTCGTTAGCCTGAAGCTTTATTCTCCAACCCTCGTTTAATAAGATCGCGTTCACCTTTTCATCGATCTTTGCAACGAATCTGCTTCCAATGCGTTCGTAGCGATCCGTGTAGTAGGAGATCGATGCCTCATCGTCGCTCTCCAAACTTAAGATCACGATTTTTTTATCCACAACCTTGCAGTTGAGCATAACACTACCCCCGTAAATCGAGTGCTTAAACTCGAGTAGGAACTCAAAAGCGAAGAATTTCGCAGTTTCTCCAGATTCGATCTCTTCAACACAAATCGCAGATTCTTGAATCTCCGAGACAAAAAAAGGTAAGAATATCAAAAAAATGGCAAACCTCATTCTTTCCAAACTCCCTTTTCCTTGAAGAACTTTATCGCCCCTGGATGGTATGGGACATTGCCCTTGTAGATTACGGCATTCTCGAGCGTTGTCTGCTTTGCAGCTGGATGCACAGCGTATAGCTCATCGAGATGTTCGAACGTGGCTTTAACGAGTTTGTAAACGAAATCCTCTGGCAAATCCTTATGGCAGAACATCACGTTCAAAGTTGAAACGGTTTGCACGTCTGCGGGAGAGCCATAGTATTCTTTTTTCATAACGTCCGGAACGTATAGTCCGGGATACATTTCGTTGAGTTTCTTCACAACCCCGTCTGGAACTTCTACAAACGCTATTTGTTTTCCTCTCTGCTTTAGATTCGTTGCAAGCTCCGAAACCGATGCGGTCGGAATTGTTCCGCTCCAGAAGTAGGCATCGATCTTATCATCGAGCAACGCATCCGCGGATTCCTTAGCTCCAATCCTCTGCCAAACTGTAAAGTCCTTTGATGGGTCGATTCCAGCAGCGCTTAAAATTGCAAATGCATCAACTTCTGTTCCGCTTCCCGGCGCGCTTGTCGAGACTCTCTTCCCTTTTAGATCGTAAACCGTCTTTATCCCACTATCCGCTCTCGTCACGATGTGTATAGGAGTAGAATATGGAACCCAAAGCACTCTAATCCAGTTTTGGGGTTTGTTTTCAAACGCAGCCAGTTTCCCAGTCCAAGCGTCGTCGACGCTTTTTATCAGCGCTATCCCAATCGTATCAGATGGGGATTTGTAGACGTAAAGCAAGTTGTCGACGCTCGCCTTCGTTTGCACAGCGTTTGCGCTTATGTTGAGGTATTTCGAATAAATCGATGCAAGTCCGGAGCAATAGTAGATGTAAACGCCACCCACAGTTCCTGAAGCGAGTGTAAGCGAAGAAGGTGTTTGTGGTGTCGGCGTTGGAGTTGGTGTCGGAGTAGCTGGCGGGGAGGGTTGCTGACAACCAGACAAAACGATGGCTATCGCAAGCAGAGTTAAAACCACCAGCGCCCTAACTTTCACCATATTTCATTTTCTATTTTCTAATATTTAAGCTTTTTGGAAGTGCTTTGCCAAATAGGTTAATTATTTAATATTGCTAATAGGCTTGAACCTCGAGAACTCGAGGAGAACTTCGTTCACCCTTACGTCCATCTCCACGCCTATTTCATGGATCGGCGCCAAGTGATTTAGCCCAGCGCTCACGAATAGTCTCGCCCTTTTACCAGTTGGAAGGCTGAAGCGTTTATCAGAGGGGTGGAGAATTGCAAGAACGCCACCAAATCCCTTGGAGCTTGCAAGCTCAACGTTGCGAACAACTATGTCTATGGCGTATCTGCTAAAACTCCTAACCGCAGAGATTATGACGCCATCCCCAGTTCTTAGAATTGAGCTGACCGATGTTAGTCCAGAGCGAAGAAGAAGCCATCCGGGGCTCATAGTTGTTCCTGCGTAGCTTATCAACTCCAAAATTCTCTTTGGGACCATTTTTTCGACACCAACCAAGGCTGAAAACTCGGGATAAGTGTTAACCCCCACGGATCTTAGCAAAACATCGTATATCGTGTTTGAAATCGTAACAATCGCAAAGGATCCTTGAGGAACGATTTTTCCATTCAAATCCTCGCCTTCATCTGCAATGAAAACTCCTCGGTGAATCAAGAACGGAAAATTCTCCATCTCCTCAAGGATTCGAACGCACTTCTCAAAATTATCCTTTTTTATATAAGCAATATTTGTTGGAACCTTACCCTTCATCCTAAGAATGTCGAAATCGCACGAGTATACATTGAGCTCAATTCTCTCCGTGAACTCTCCGAGTCTTTCAAACGTCTTGAGTCCCCGAAGAAACTCGATGCCCTTTGCAGTTATTTGCGATCTTCCCTGGTCGTTTTTACTCACAAAACCATTTATCTCCAACTTTTTCAGATGATACCTCACAGTTCTCGATTTTATTTCGAAACCTCGACCTTGTAACTCTTTCTCGATTTCCTGAGAGCTAAGCGGTCCAAACTCGTTGAGTATCTCGAGTATCTCCTCCTCTACCATCACCCAAAGATCTCAAACTAAATGATAAGCTTTTTGTCCATTTCTTAGCAAAGAATTTAAAATCGAAACTCTACGAGCTTTATGAAGTCTGAGAAGTCAAGGCAGCTCTACCGCGAAGCAATCGATCTGATGCCAGGCGGTGTTAGTAGTCCAGTTAGGGCTTTTAAACCTCATCCAATTTACATCGAAAAGGCGAGAGGCTCGAGGATTTACGACCTCGATGGCAACGAGTTCATCGATTACTGCATGGCCTTCGGAGCCCTTATCCTTGGACATGCAAATGAAGAAGTCAAAGAAAGGATCAAAGAGAAGATAGAAAAAGGCTGGATCTACGGAACCCCGATTGAACTCGAAGTTGAATACGCGAAGCTGATAAGAAGGCATTTCCCATCTATA
The DNA here is from genome assembly GCA_046290005.1 of Archaeoglobaceae archaeon. GTDB lineage: Archaea > Halobacteriota > Archaeoglobi > Archaeoglobales > Archaeoglobaceae > WYZ-LMO2. Next base: position 28,425 of record JBKBUO010000004.1, read on the forward strand.
GAAATGCTCAGATTTGTAAACACTGGAAGCGAGGCGACGATGTCAGCGCTAAGAGTTGCAAGAGGTTTTACAGGAAAAGAAAAGATCGTGAAGATCGAAGGTAGCTTTCACGGATCACATGAGGCGGTGCTCGTAAAAGCTGGAAGCGGAGCGACAACTTTTGGGATACCAAACTCCGCTGGTGTTCCAAGGGATTTCGTTAAGAACACGTTGCAAGTTCCATACAACGATATCGAAACGCTTTCAGAAGTTCTCGAAAAGAACAAAGACGTTTCAGCGGTAATAATGGAGCCCGTGATGGCAAACGCTTCGCTGATAATACCAGAAGAGGATTACTTGAAAGAAGTTAGAAAGATAACAAAAGAGAACGACGTGCTTTTAATCTTCGACGAAATAATCACTGGTTTTCGACTGGCGATGGGTGGCGCTCAGGAATTCTATGGGGTAAAGGCGGATTTGACGACTTTGGGGAAGATCGCCGGAGGTGGATTTCCAATTGGGATCTATGGCGGTAGAAGGGAGATAATGGAACTCGTAGCTCCTTCTGGGAACGTTTACCAAGCTGGAACCTTTAGCGGAAATCCAATTAGCTTGCTCGCTGGCTACGCAACTGTCAAGATCTTAGAAAGGGAGAAGGTCGTAGAGGAGACTTCAAAAAAGGCTGAGGAATTACATAGAGCGCTAAAAGATCAAGGTGTTGAGAACGCGCAGATCTCTTCGATGTTTTGCGTTTACTTTGGAGAAATTCCGCGAAATTACTCAGAAGCATTGAGATTGAACAAAGACGTCTTCATGCGCTTTTTCTGGAGATTGCTCGAAAAGGGTATATACTTCCCACCCTCACAGTTTGAAGTTTGTTTCATGAGCCATGCGCATAGCAAAGAAGACGTTGCGAGAACGATTGATGCGGTAATCGAGGCGTATGATAAGAGTAGGAACGAGGGGTAGCAAGTTAGCGCTTGCCCAGGCAAAGCTTGTTGTTGAAAAGCTCGAAAAAGAGGGATACGAGGTAGAGCTAAGGATAATAAAGACCAAGGGAGACATAATGAAGGATAAACCGCTTCACGAGTTCAAAGGGGTTGGAGCGTTTGTTAGAGAAATAGACTTAGCGCTTGCAAGTGGAGAAATAGATGTAGCGGTGCACAGCTACAAAGACGTTCCAACTCAACGCGTTGAAGGAACAAAGATTTCCGCAGTGCTAAAGAGAGACAGCCCTTGCGATGCTATGATCTTCAGAGAATGCAAGAAGTTCGAAGAGCTCAGGAACGACGCACTAGTCGGAACCTCGAGTTTAAGAAGAAGGGCACAGTTTTCAAGGCTTAGAAGCGATCTTAAATTCGAGAATTTGCGTGGGAACCTTGATACAAGAATTAGAAAGCTCAAAAATGGTCTTTACGATGCAATAATAGTTGCAGAAGCTGGAATCAAGAGGTTGGGGTTGGAAATAGAATACCAGAGTTTTCCGCCTGAAGTCGTAGTGCCACCGCCAAACCAAGGGATTATCGCAGTTGCGACGAGAGTAGGAGAAGAGGGTCTTGTTTCATTTTTAAACGACGAAGAAACTTGGGTAGAGGCTCGAGTGGAAAGATTGGTAGCAAGAGAACTCGGTTTCGGTTGCGCTGTGCCTTTCGGAGTTTATGCAAAGGTGTGTGGAGAGAAAGTTAAGGTTATATGCGAAGTTCTCGCAGGAAGATACGTCAGGGTGGAGGAGAAGATCTCGAAGCATTCGATCGAAGAAGTGAGGGAGATCGCGAGGAGATTAAAAAATGAGGGGTAAAGTCTTCATCGTAGGAGCTGGTCCCGGAAAGAAGGACTTGCTCACTATAAGAGCTCTAAACGTAATAAAAGAGGCGGACGCGATCTTATACGATGACTTAATTGGGGAAGTCGTTGAAGTCCTCAACGAAACAAAGGCAGAGCTTATAAGTGTTGGAAAGAGAAAAGGTTTTCACAAGTTCGAGCAAGAGGAGATAAACAGAATGCTCGTAGATCTCGCAAAGGCTGGGAAGAAGGTAGTTCGCCTAAAAGGTGGAGACCCGTTTGTTTTCGGTAGAGGTGGGGAGGAGATCGAGTTCCTCGCAAAGGAGGGCATCGAGTTCGAATACGTTCCCGGGGTAACTTCTGCGATTGCAGTTCCCGGTGCAGCGGGGATTCCGATTACACATCGCAACTGCGATCCAGCTGTTGTTTTCATCACAGGACACGAAGCGAAGGGAAGGTTGAACTGGTCAGCACTTGCAAAGCTGAATGCGACGATCGTCATTCTCATGGGGCTTTCCAACATAGAAAAGATCTGCAAAAATCTGATAGAGAACGGAAAAGACCCAGAAACACCGGTTGCGGTGATCGAGAAGGGATTTTCGAAAGATCAAAGAGTTGTTGATGGAAAGCTGAAGGATATAGTGGAGAAGGTTAGAGGTATGAACGTTTCTCCACCCGCGGTAATAGTGATAGGCAACGTAGTCGAGATCATGCGCACGATTGCCAAAGTAAGATCGGAGGATTAGGTTAATATTCAGCAGACTTTTTTCATGGTGCTGAACGAGAGAGATTTTGCAGACGAGGCGGTTAAGATTTGCGCATTTTTGATGGCAGAAAGCGCTAGAACTGCGCCAAAGTCGAAGGGGATCGATGATCTCGAAATAATCTACATACCAAAGGAGGGAATAGAGGAGATTGCAAGAAAAATGGAAGAATTTGCGAACGAAGATAAGGACTTCGTAAGAGATGCAAACAGTCTAAGAAAGGCAAGAGGGATATTGGTTCTTGGAATAAGGGGTGAAAGATCCCTTGGGGTAAACTGTGGGGCATGCGGTTTCAAGAATTGTGCGGACTTCGAGAAGGCAAAAAAAGAGGAACGAAGATTTCGAGGTCCTAACTGCGTTTTCAAGCTAATCGATCTTGGAATAGCCTTGGGAAGCGCTGTAAAGATGTCGGCAATTCTTGGAGTTGATACAAGGATAATGTATAGAGTTGCGATCGCAGTAAAGGCTCTCGACATTATGAAAAGCGATGTGATGTTCGCGATTCCAATCGCCTCGGAGGGTAAGAATCCGTTCTTCGATCGCTTGATTCAGCGCTGAATCTCGACTATCTTTGCCTCGTAGCCGAGCTCCTTAATCTCCTTGACTATTTTTTCTATCTTCTCCGTGTCTTCATCTGGAACCTCGAACTCCGCGGACTTTAAAGTTACGCCTATGACTGTTGCGTCGTTCTCTTCCAACACAGATCTTACCGCGCTGATGCAAGCCTTGCACCTCAAACCCTGAAGCGAGAGCCTCACGATCATAAACATATTCCGCGGTTTGTGTTTTAAACTTATTCTCGTCGTTTCCAAGGGCAAAATATAAAAATTTATGTGCTTACAAAGAGTAGGTGATGCGTATCTTCTGGGAGATCCTGACCTCAACGTTTGGAATCTTGTTGGGATTTTTTATCGGAGAAAAGCTTTTAAAGAAGCTTGGACTCGGAAATAAGAGTAAAAAAGTGTTTTTAAAGTTTGAAGAGATCCCAGAATATCTAAAGAACAAGTTTCTCGTCAATAGCGCAATTTTCGACGGAGAGAGAAAGAAATTACATGGGATAGAAGAAGTCGAGGCGATGGAGATGCGAAAGTTGCTTGAACAAACGAACGCAGAAGAGATCGTTATCTTCCGAGAAAACGACTGTAGATATGCGTTAAAACAAGGAAGAGTCTTCTTATACGTTCGTGGTAGGATAGCATCGGTTAAAGAGCTTTCTGAGATATGGGAAGTTGTGAATAGAAGCCTGAGAGGTGTTGCGAAATGATCTTACTACTCTTTCTCCTTAGCGCGATCACGGTTTTTCAAGGAGGTTCTTTTAATCTGACGATTTCCGAGCAAGCGGTGGTCATCTTAGACGATTGCATGTTTTTCGAGCACAATCTAAGCAGCAGGGAGAATCTCACACCAGGCACGTACACTGTTATCGTGGGCTACGGTTGCGAAGGTATGAAGACAATAACTCTGATGAGCCCTTTGGGTGAAGAAAGGGTTACCATAGACGTGAAGAGAACCGAGAATTTTAACAAAGAAGTGACTGAACTACAGAAAGAGCTCGTTAAGCTCAAAAGAGAGAATGAGGCTCTCAGCTCAAGGGTCGACTATCTTAAATCACTCGTCGAGATCATAAACAGCATAAACGTAGACCTATACGACAAGATAAAGGTTTACGCAGATGAGAACTCGAAGCTTAAGAAAGAGCTCGAAGATGCGAAACTTGAGCTCGCAAATTACTCTAAAAATCTTAGTAAGATGAGTTCTACACTTTTCGAGTTGCAGAGAAGCGTAGAGGAGCTAAGAACAGAGAATTCGAATCTCAAATCCGAGATCAAAAGCGTTGAGAGTTACATCAAAAGCGTAACGTTTTACACCGACGTCTTTAAGTTCTCGACGATTTTGCTAATCGCAATCTTGGTCGGTGTATTCTTGGCTTTCCTACGTAGATACTGATGAGAGTCTTCGTGATAGGCACCGCAGGAAGTGGGAAAAGCACGCTGGTAAAGGAGTTTGGAGAGTTTCTAAAAAACGATTACGACGTTAAACTCGTGAATCTCGATCCAGCAAGCGATCCCATATACTCCGCGGATCTAGATATAAGGAGATTCGTTAAAACAGAAGATCTCATGAAGCGCTATGGACTTGGTATAAATGGGGCTCTTTTAAAGTCCGTGGAGCTCATGCTTGGCTTCGTCGACAACTTTAGAATTTCTGCGGACTTTGTCCTCTACGACACACCCGGACAAATGGAGCTGTTCATATACTCAGAAAGCGGCATAGAATTCGTTCGAAGAGTCTCGGACAAGTTCACCGCGGGAATTTTCATGTTGGACTCTACTATGGTGAAAACCCCCGAGAACTTCGTATCCGCGATCTTGCAGAGCGTCGTTGTTGCTCTTAGACTCTCGATTCCAACGATTGCGGTCTTTTCAAAGAGCGATTTGTGCGATTTGAGAACCGAGGAGATTTTAAAAGAGTTGAAACTCAAGACTGGAGTTTTAGCAGAGTTGATGGAAAAAATCACGCCAATCTTAGACTACAGCACGATAAAATACAGAACGCTAAAGGTTTCAAGCATCAAAAAAACTGGATTTGATGATTTGCTTTCATCCTTAAGGGAGCTTTTTTGCGCCTGTGGTGATCTAAGCTAATCTTCCGGAATCTTTATTTTACCTTCGTCGATCTCCTTGAGCACTTCCTTTGGATTCTTGCCGTCAACCTTTATTCCCATGGAAACGCAAACACCCAGGGCTTCTTTCACAACTCCATTGATCGAATAGGAGAGCGATTTTTCCTTTTTTAGCCTCGCTATTTTTATCAACTGCTCGAGCTTTATGTCACCAACGAAGTCCTTCCCCGGGTTCGAAGAGCCTTTTTCAAGCTTTAGCTCTCTCTTGATCAGCGCAGAGACCGGTGGAACCCCTACCTTTATCTCGAAAGATCTGTCTTCCTTCACTATTATTTTAACTGGAACGCTCAATCCGAGGTATTCCTTGGTAGCCTCGTTTATCTTGTCGACGACTTGCTTCACGTTCAATCCCAAGGGACCTATGACTGGTCCCAACGGCGGTCCAGGTGTGGCTTGTCCTCCGGTAACGAGAACCTCAACCTCCTTCATCTTTACACCTCCTTCTTGTCAACAACTCTAACGTTTTCGGCTTTTACAGTTACGGGAATCGGAACGACTGCTTCGAGGAGTTCTATCGTTATCTCATTCCTCGTGCTGTCAACTCTCTTAACGATCCCCCTCTCCCCCTTGAAGGGTCCGACGGTTACCTCAACCGTATAACCCTCTTTGAGTTGCTCGACCGCTTTCTTAGGAGTCAAGTAGTGCTGGATATCTGCAAAGCTTACTTCCTTTTTGACGACCCCTTTCACATGGGGGACCCCTTTTATTGCCCTTATCGCATCGTCGAAGTTTTCCGATTCCAGGATTATGTAGCCCTTCAGCTCCTTTGGGGCTAAGATCGAGTAAACCTTAAGCCCTTGTTTCTTCACAGCAAGTTCAACGAGGTTTGCAACCGTTCTTTCTTGATTTGCAGTCGTTTTAATGGCGGTATATCTCATCTAAAAGCACCTGGCAAAACTTCCATCAAGAGGTATATCAGAAAGCCAACGAATCCAATCAAAAAGATTACAGTCAAAGCTACCTTGGCTGTCATCGAGAACTCTTCCCGGTTTGGTTTCTTTGCCATCTTCAGGACGTTGTAGTAATCCCTGAGTCTCCCCTCTAATTTTAGCATATCCCCAGCTATAGGAGCGATTATTAAGCTTTACTTGACGACGTCTATGCCAAATCTCTGGGTTACGGGAGCACCTTTCTTCCCAAATATCTGTGGGCTTTTCACCCCAGTTATGATTACAAGCGTTCTTATCGTGTTTTCAAGCTCAGGATCGACCATTGCGCCCCAGATTATCCTCGCATCAGCGTCGAGCTTTGTGTAGATTTCCTCCACTATGCTCTCAGCTTCTTCGACTGTCATATCTGGTCCGCCGGTAACGTTTATGAGTGCAGACTTTGCTCCGGTGATGTCCACATCCAACAATGGGCTCTTCAACGCTTTTCTGATCGATTCGAGAGCTTTGTCTTCTCCACTCGCTTCTCCCAAGCCAATCATCGCAACTCCTCCCTTTTCCATGATCGTCTTCACGTCTGCAAAGTCCAAGTTCACGAGACCCGGTTTCGTTATGAGCTCGGTTATCCCCTTAACCGATCTCATCAAGATTTCGTCCGCGACCTTGAATGCGAGATTTATCGGATAGTTGGGCACAACCTCAAGCAATCTGTCGTTCGGAATCACTATTACAGTATCCGTAACTTCCTTTAACCTTTCAAGCCCTGCCTCAGCATTTGCTCTTCTCACACTGCCTTCTGCAGTGAACGGAAAAGTCACAACGCCAATCGTCAAAGCACCCGCTTCTTGTGCAGCTTCCGCAACAATTGGCGCAGCACCAGTTCCAGTTCCGCCACCGAGGCCGCAGGTTATGAAGACCATGTCACTTCCCTCTACGATCTTCTTGATCTCCTCCTCGCTTTCCCTCGCAGCCTCTTCACCGACCTGTGGCAAACTGCCAGCGCCAAGACCGCGGGTCCTTCTTTTTCCAAGGAGGACTCTTTTACCCGCTTTCGTGTAGTAAAGGTGCTGAACGTCTGTGTTCATAGCTATTAGCTCCGCACCCTCAACTCCCTCCTCGTAAAGCCTTGTGATAGTGTTGCAACCCGCTCCACCTACGCCAATGACCTTGATCACTGTTTTTAGCTCGTGAAGCATCTGAATTATCTCATCCTCAACGTTTTCCGCGGGTTTTCCCTCCAATCTCTCCCTCCTTTCCCTTTCCGCCCTAAGAAGGGCTTCTTCTATGATCGATTTCAAACCCATCCCCTCCCAGCTTTAATTATGTATAACGGAGACAAAAAGTATATAATTCTTTTTATCAGCTTCCAAAACTTTCCCATCTCTGCTGTATCTCCCTAAACTTTTCTCTCGATTTAGAGTAGAACTTCTCCGCTTCATCGAATTTCTTCTTTTCTCTGTATAAATCACCCAAGTGCCGAAGATTCGTTGCGACAAACTGTGCAAAAGAGAAGTCCAACTTTTCGAGTTCTTCAAAAATTCCGAGAGATTCGAGCAACATCTCTTCTGCAAGATCGAACTTGCCGATTCTCTTGCAGAAATTTGCATAGTTGCTCAACAGAATGCCAAGCTCAAGCTTACTCGATTTTTCTTTTTCTACGAGCCCCCTTAGCATGGTTTCAGCTCTCTTGTAACTCTGTTCGGCTTTTTCAAATTCTCCGAGTTTTGAGTAAATCTCTGCAGCAATTGAAAAGCTGTTTATCGCTTCATAGTCTTCTCTTTTTTCGGCTATTTTTATCGCAGACTCTATCTTCTCCCTCGCCTCCGAATAATTTCCGCCCTCGAAGTATAAAGCAGATAGCTCGTTGTAGATACCCAAGAGCTCGTCTTCTTTGCCAATCTCAAGACAGACTTTCTCGGCTTCGATCAGCATCCTTTCCGCACGATCTCTCATTTTCATAAGAACCAAAGCCCTACCAGCGTTTCGCATCATCTTTGGAGTTATCGATCTAATCCCGAGTTTGTTCGCCAACTTAACAGCGTTAATAGATGCAATGACGCAAGAAACAAGGGATTGGTTGTCGATCTCCTTCGAGAGTCTGCTCGAAGAATGGGAAAAGTGAACAAGCAATGCGACGTCTTTCCATAAACCTTCCATTTCTTTAAGCTCTTCTGGTTGGGTAACAGATCTCTCTATCCTGGGTTTCAGATCATCCGGAGCTTCTGAGAGAACCAACTGAAACGCTTCATCGAATTTCTCCAGAGCTATTAACTCTTCAACTTTTTTCAACACGTCCATAAGAGAAACGTTTGACAGACGTTTAAAAAACTTTTGAAGTGTTGAACCCACGCATCGATCTAAAGGTAAAACTTTCCATGAGAATTATCTTGCTCTACCAGCCATAACGGAGCAATATTTTAGAGCTTAACCCAACCGAGTTGTCTACCAACTTCGGGGCGAGATAAGCTTTTAATTTGAAAAAAGAGCGTAGATGAGGCGTATCAAAAACCAATAGCCAAAAGTTAATAAATTGCGACACGAAAGATCTCGAAACAAAAATGCCCCCGTGGGGTAGCGGACATCCTAGAGGCCTTCGGAGCCTCAGACCCGGGTTCGATTCCCGGCGGGGGCGTAAAAATTGTAGTTGTGGAGGCTTCCGGAGCTAAACGAACATAACTCCTTTGAGATCCGTTATCGGTTGAGATCTCCTCAACACTTTGTCTACAGCTTTCATGAAATCCAACATTCTAACTTCCATTCTATCCTCCCGTATCGCAAACATCCCTGCTTCGGTGCAAATAGCCCTTATGTCCGCACCGGTCGCTCCTTCGGTAATCCTCGCCAACTCGTTGAAATCAACGTCTTTTGCCAGCTTCATCTTCTTGGAGTGTATCTTGAAAATCTGTATCCTCCCTTCGTAATTCGGTATCGGAACCTCTATTATCCTGTCAAACCTTCCGGGACGTAGGATTGCGGGATCGAGGATATCTATGCGGTTCGTTGCTCCAATCACCTTCACATCTCCCCTGGCGTCGAAACCGTCAAGCTCTGCGAGCAACTGCATCATCGTCCTCTGCACCTCTCTGTCGCCGCTCGTGTCACTGCTTATTCTCCTCGCTGCGATCGCATCGAGTTCGTCGATGAATATTATCGATGGTGCTTTTTCCTTTGCAAGCTGGAAAACTTCCCTCACAAGCCTCGCACCTTCTCCGATGAACTTTTGAACGAATTCACTGCCAACTACTCTTATAAAGGTCGCTTTTGTTTGATTTGCAACTGCTTTTGCAAGCAAAGTCTTTCCAGTGCCCGGAGGACCGTAGAGAAGAACTCCTTTCGGTGGCTCGATTCCGACTTCCCTAAAGAGGTTCGGTTTAAGCATTGGCAATTCTATCGCTTCTCTTATCTCCTCTATCTGCTGATTAAGACCTCCTATTTCTTCGTAAGTGACGTTTGGTCTTTCTTCAACTTCAAATCCGTAGACCATTGGATCCTTGCTCGAAGGCAATACATTCACGACTGCGAGAGTTTGCTGGTTGAGTGCAACCCTCGTCCCGGGTCTGAGTTCATCCGGGTTTATATACTGGGAGGTGTAAACCACAAACTTCGGCCCAGTAGAGCTTCTAACAACTACTCTTCCATCTTCAAGCACAT
>JBKBUO010000049.1:0-10252 GCA_046290005.1 Archaeoglobaceae archaeon
TAACATCACAGTAATTCGAAACTACCCTTATCGTGTCCGCAAGGGTTTCACCTTTCGCCATGCTACTCGCTTCTTGCGTAGAGACGTTGATCACTTCACCCCCGAGTCTTTTCATCGCACACTCAAAGCTAATCCTTGTCCTCGTCGAAGGTTCGAAGAATAGATTTGCAAGGATCTTCCCTCTTAAGATGTCTAAGCTCTTTTTTCCGAGGGCAACGTATTCGAATTCTTCAGATTTATCGAGTATTTTTATTATATCTGATTTACTTAAATCTTCAATCGAGATCAGGTGCTTCATCACAGAGACTTTGCGAAGTAATATATAAGGGTTGATGCATCTTTTCACATGGATCTAATCGAAATGATCGATGATGCGAGGAGTTTGATGGGTGAAAAAACGCTCGAAATTGAAGAAAGGGTTTGCACAATCATCGGAGACGTCCACGCAGATCTTGAAGCGTTTGAAATAATCGAAAGAGAAATCAAGGGCAAAGCTGTTTTTTTAGGAGATTACGCAGATCGCGGTGATTTCCCATTGGAAGTATACGAGAAAGCGCTTTCCATGTTTCTCGAGGGTAAAGCTCTCCTCTTGCGGGGAAACCATGAAAGTGAACACGTTTACCCGCATGAGTTACCGTTCCAGCTAAGCTCATATGAGAACGGTGAGGAAATATACGAAGCCCTTAAGAGCCTTTGGGAAAGGATGCCAATTTCCGCGATATTAAACAACGAGATCTTCCTCGTTCACGGCGGGGTTCCGTGTTTGGGAATCGATAAAAAGACCCTCAGGCATCCCGATGAGGAAACGTCTTTCCAAATGATGTGGAACGACCCATGGGAAAAAGAAGAGTGTGGAGAAAATTTTAGGAGAGGCTTTATGTTCTTCTTCGGAAAAAAGGCAACTCGAAGACTTTTCGATAGCTTGGGGGTCAGAGTGGTGATAAGATCCCATGAGCCCTACAAGGTTTTGAGGGTCGAACAAGATGGCATGGTCGTCACAGTTGGCTCTTGCGCAAATCCCTATGGTCTTGCAAACTTCGCAATCCTTAAATTCGAAGCAGAGAAGGGCTTTAAGGACGGATACGATTTCATTCGAAAGTTTGGCTATGAGTTCAACTTATAGTGGTTTTTATGAAGCTCCGATTTAAGTTTGAGAGCGTAGAATGCGTTGCAGAAATCTACGAAACCGTTGCACCCAGAACAGTTGAAGCGATAAAAAAAGCTCTACCAATCGTGGCGATTGCAAATCGCTGGGGTGACGAAATATACTTTGAGACTGAAATCGAATTTGAAGGAGAGGAGAACAGCAAGGGAATAGTTGAACTCGGAGACATCGCATACTGGATACCCGGAAGAGCTCTGTGCCTTTTCTTTGGAAAAACACCGATAAGCGATGAATTCATTCGTCCTGCGAGCGCAGTTAACGTAATTGGCAAATTGCTCTGCGACCCTTCGAAGCTCAAGGGCGTTAAAGATGGTGAAAAAGTCTTGGTTGAAGAGGTTAGGTAAAAAAATAGATTCTAATCATCGCGCTCCCTCGTATTTTTGAAGGCGAAGACCTACGATGGAAAACAACGCCACGATGGCGAGGCTTATGGGTAGTCCAAGGAAACCGGTGAACGATGCCTTCATTAGGTAAACAAAGAACATAAAGCCATCGTTCCAATCTGGTGGCGGAAATCTCACCATGGAACCGTAACCAAGGTAAAAAGGCGTTGCACATAAAAGACCGAGGATTGTGGCAAAAGCTAAAACCGTTACCGTGGGCACCAACAACTTCGAGATGCCAACTCTGAAGGGGGTCAACTCCACCAAGGCCAAGGAGATTGCCAAGGTTATGCTCGCTACAACTGCGGAAATCTTTGTTTTTTCCAGGAGATCCCCAAGCGACAGAGCGTCGGATAAACTCATGGGTCCAGCGAGTGATGAGTAAGTCACCCAACACGTAACCTCGTAAACCAATACACCGATGACAGTTAGGGGTATGAGTCTCCTCGATACCATGGAATGAATTCTCAGCGACGCATATATGCCAGCTACCAATGGAATCGCCAAAGCTGAGACTATTACGATTCTTGAACCCATGCCCTCGCTGTAAACTTGGTCTTTTATTGCAAGGTATGATTTCCAAGGATCTTCAAGAACCCTAGTCCCATAGAATTCCCCTATGGTTGTTACAACTTTCGAAGCTTGCTCCTTCGAAGCAACGCTATACATCTCAACTTTTTCCTTTGGAACGTCGAAGCCATCGATTATCACGCTGCCAATCGATTGTGCAGGCACTCTCAGCCCCATGAGCATAGCAACCGTAGGAGCTAAATCGTTGTGCGTATAACTTGTATTATACATCCCGGATTTAACTTTTGGTCCTATGAACAAAGTGAAAACTCTCCTAACCTCCATCTCTGCTCCGCCATGATGTCCAAACTCCTTGAAACCGTGATCGCTCATCAGAATTATTAAAGCGTCCTCTTCAGCCAACGATTCCAAGAAGTTGAGCAATAGTCTACCAGTATTAACAGCGGTGGCTTTATACTCTGGACTACCGCTGCCACCGCCCAGATGTCCAACGATGTCTACGTCTGCAACGTTGATCCAGAGAAAAACTCTATCCCCGGGTTCAGAATACTTTTTAAAGAGTTTCAGGCTTTCAGCCAAGGCTATGGCTCCATGACCGCTCCCCTCTTCGATTTCGACGTATTCGTCTACTACATCTGAAAGAAGCATTTCTACAGATTTGTCCCCAACACACAGTATCTTGAAACCTTCATCCTTAGATGCCCTTGCGATGTTGTCGATACTCAAAGCTCCCTTGAAGTCGTTGGAGAGCACACCGTTGATCTCTGGTGGGGCTCCAGTTAGTATAGATGCCCTCGCTGGAACGGAGTAAGTGGGCGTGTTGGCCAGACCGTTTGGATAAAAAGCCCCCATGGAAACTAGCCTCCTAAACTCTTCTTGCGAAGTTGACTCCACAAGAGTGTCAACGCCCAATCCATCGAGCAAGATGAAGACGACGTGCTTGGCAACAGAATCTCCTTGAACCTTTGGAGGTTCGATACCCATTACCCTCTCCGTAAAAGGACACCTGTATTTGACCCAGCTCTCATACGTGTCCAAGGCTACGTTGATGGACGCAAAAGATAGTAGCAAGGTTACGATGGCTGTTGCCAATACGTAAACGTATGCAACCTTCAACGAGACCACCGAAATAACGTTAGATCATGTAAATTAAGAAGTTTGCGCTGGGGCATCGAAATACAGATTGTGCCAAAGGTCAAAAAAGATAAAAAGATGGCAAATTCACAGCCAACTTTATCTGCCCTTGAACTTCGGCTTTTCCTTCCTGAGGAAGGCAGAAATTCCTTCTCGGAGATCCTCGGTTGCGAAACAGATTCCAGCTGCCGTGCACTCCCACTCGAGCCCAACGTCCATCGGGACTTCCCCGCCCTTGTTTACGAGTCTCTTGATCAAAGCCATCGAGATTGGGGCGCAACGCTCGGCAACCTCTCTCGCAAACTTCATCACTTCTTCTTCGAACTTGTCGTCGTCGAAGACCTTGTTTATCAGCCCATACTTTTCTGCGACTTCTGCGGTTATTCTCTCTCCAGTCAAAGCCAACTGCATCGCTCTGCTTATTCCGATGAGCTTTACCAATCTTTGCGTTCCACTCCAGCCTGGGATCAAGCCAAGCGTCACTTCTGGCAGTCCAATGACTGCAGACTTCTTTGCCAGCCTTATGTCGCACGACATAGCAATTTCCAAGCCACCGCCAAGTGCGTAGCCATTTATCGCTGCAATCACAGGCTTTGGAATCTCACTAATCCTCCTGAATATTCTCTCTCCTTTTCTGTTGTGCTCAAGGAAGTCGAATGGGTGCGTGATCAAAGTCGTCAAATCTGCACCAGCAGAAAACGCTCTCCCTGCGCCAGTTATCACGATGACCCTTGTTTCGTTGTCGTTCCAAAGCTGAGTTATCACCTTGTCGAGCTCCTCCAGTAGCTCAGGTGATATCGTGTTCAATCTGTCCGGGCGGTTCAAGATAAGCTTTGTAATCCCGCCCTCGAGTTTTTCGATCTTTATAGTCTTGAACCCCTCTTCCTTTGCTTCCTCCTTCTTTTCCTTCTTTTCAACTAATTCCATTAGCTTTCCGGCCTTTATAGTCTCTGCGGGTTCGAATATCTTCTTCCCGAACTGGTTTGCAAGCTCGTTGAGTCTGCTGAGGATTTGCTCTTGACCAAGAGATTTTGCAATTTCAAATGGACCGAAAGGTCTGTTCAATCCCAGCTTAACCGCAAGATCGATCTCTTCCGGATCCGCAACTCCCATCTCGACGAGTTTAACAGCTTCGTTTATTTCAACGATCGAGAAGTCAAACGGGTTTATCTTATCAGTCGCCTTGCTCGTGTCGATAGTCGGTCTTCCGGTGCTCCAGTCGTAGAAGCCTTTTCCTGTCTTCTTCCCAAGGTTTTTCGCCTTGACCATGTCTTCGAGTATCTTCGGTGGTTCGTAGTCCGGGCTTATGGTTTTCGCATAGTATTTGCTTGCGTGATAGAACACATCTATGCCGGTGAAGTCCATGAGTTCAAATGGACCCATTGGTAGTCCCATCCTTCGGATCGTCGCATCTACTTCTTCTGGGGTCGCGATCCCCTTCTCTAGTATAGCCATGAGCAAAGCTCCCGCCGGAGCCTGGACGCGGTTAACGATAAAACCAGGAACGTCCTTCCTAACTATAACTGGCACCTTTCCAATCTTTTTGACAAAATCAACTGCCTTTACAACGGTTTCATCGCTTGTCTTTTCACCTTTAATAACTTCGACGAGTTGCATGAGAACGGGTGGGTTGAAGAAGTGCAGTCCCACAAACTTGTCTTCCCTCTTCGTCGCCTTTGCCAAGTCCGTGATCTTCATCGTCGACGTGTTGCTTGCAAAAATGCACTCGGGTTTCGCAAGCTTATCGCATTCAGAAAAAACCTGCGTTTTTATCTCAAAAACTTCGGGAACCGCTTCGATTATTATGTCCGCATCTTTAACCGCTTCCGCAAGATCTACTGTTGGCTTTATTCTTGCAAGGATCGCTTCAGCGTTCTCGACCCTCCCCTTCTCTTGTAGCTTAATCAAACTTTGCTTTATCCTTTCCATTCCCCTGTCGACGAACTCTTGCTTTATGTCCCTCATTGTCACGTCGTAGCCAGCCATTGCGCACAATTCTGCGATCCCGTGACCCATGTCCCCTGCACCCAAAACTGCGACCTTCTTTATCTCCATAACATCACCACGCTTCTGTCATCGGGTGGATTAAAATCTTTTCGTTGAAAACTCGTTTAAATTTTAAAATTTTGCAAGGAAGTTCTTCACGTGCTCTTCGACCTTCGAGTAGTCGTAAGAACACACTGCGATGTTTCCAACGGGAGTTCCCTTGAGCTTAAGCGGATTGAAGGGCTCTCTTCCGTTGTAGAAAACGAGTGTATCGCACTTGTATTTCACTCCGTTTACCTCTACCCCTTCGATTCTCTTTTCTCCGGCTACTTCGACGCTTTCGGCAACTTCAACGACCTCGATCCCGTAGTTTAGTTCTGAAAACTGCCTGATTGCCAAGTCCACGACTGGCTCTTTTTTGCAAACGAAAAGTATTTTTTCCCCAATTCGCTTGCCCTCAGAAACAGTTCTCAGCGCTTGATCAAGGGTATAGATCCCCAAGATCTTCTTACCAAGGACGTTGAGCTTTATTGGCAAAACGTCTGCAGCGCCTGCACACAACAAAGCTCTTCTCGCTTCGAATCTCTTCAACCCGTTTTTCGAGCTGACGATCACGGGTTTGGATTTTATGACGGTGCCGTGCTCGACGGGGATTGTTTCTATAAGCTCGTTGACCTTTTTTATATACTTCTCGTATTCCTTGCTGAACTCGTTTAACTTCGAAAAAACCGCGAGCTCGCCACCGGATTCGCGCATATCAAAAACGAGAATGTTAAAACCCTTGTCTATTAGTTTCCTTGCACAGTGCAAACCTGCGAAACCTGCGCCGATGACCACGTAATCCACTGAGGGCATCTTTGATCACTTTTCACTTTTATTGTTTAATTTAGCTCACTCTGCATAAATTTTTTTCTCATAAATAAGTCTTAGCTTCGTGGGTCCAGATATCCATGGTAAGGGAAAATCCATCCGCTGAGCTCATGGCGGTTCACAACTCGAGTTCGCCGTGATCGATGGCACTCATCTTTTGAAAGAAAACGCTTAATACTCTTAGACCTACGAAACATGGCGATGATGAAAGGACCCCCTGAGCTGTGATGAGGGTTTTGAGTTCTGAGCCCGTTAGAAGTCACGCCCTATTATCTCGATTTCTTTCTTCTCCTCGTCGATTCTCACAGTTTCTCCCAGAAAGCTGTTTATGACGTATTGATTGCTCTTTTGGTGCATGGTGATCCCTGTAGTGGAGAACCTAGTTATACCCTTCGCAATTGAGGAAAAAACCATGATCTGGTCTGTTAGGTGGGAATCAAAAATTCCAGGATTCGTAAATTCTTCATAAAAGTTTTTTCCAGCTTCGATTCCAACATCCTCTGCTCTCTTTCCCCTCTCTCCAAGCGCAGAAGCACCTTTGTAGCCACACCAAATCGTAATTCCGCTCCCCGTGGACGCTCCTTTTAGAACTTCTACGTCGACTGACGCTTTTAATTTGCGTTTGCTGAGATATTCGATCAAGGAGTCCCTTTGTCTAATTGCTACGTGTTCTGGAAGATTTTGACAATGGCTTATGCCGAGGATTTCGCAATCTGAGCGCTCAAACTTTTTTCCCATCAACTTCGAAGGTTCGATCTCGACCACTATTTTCCCGCCACCCTTTGGGTAATAACCACGAGCTTTTAATTCAACAGAAAACTTAGCCCCGAGTTCCAAAACGGTGTTCGTGGTAACCTTTCTAAAGTAGTCTATAGTAGGAGCCCATGCAACATCCGTTCCGCCGATTATCTCGAGTTTAGAAGGTTTTTCTGCGAGAAGAAGTGGTGGAAGGATCGTTTGCAGTATTAGCGTTACACTCCCAGCGGTTCCTATGTCTATTTTGTATTCTCCCCCCTTTATGTGCTTTGGTCTGAAAACAACCCTCGTCGACCCAATCCTGAGACCATCGACTTCTGCATCGCTTATCAGCTTTGCAACCTCTATTCCCTTTAGATGCTGAGCTGCCAATCCCGGCTTAGGGCGATTTGCTCTGATCTTCGTTATTTCAACTTCCCTTCCCGTTATGCACGACAAAGCAATTGCGGTCCTTAAGATCTGTCCACCGCCTTCGCCGTAGCTACCGTCGATTTTGAGCATGGGAGTTAGTTTTCAATGGATTTAAAAATCCTTGAGAAAACTCATCTGCATGAGAGAATACAAGTTCAAGCGTGGTTTTCAGGCTACACAAGAAAGACTCGAGGAGATGTTGAAGAGACACTTCGGGAGTTTCGAAAAAGACGGGGACTTTTGTGTCGTTAAAGACTTTGGTGGAATTCAAGAGCTTAGGGCTAAGATCGAAGGAAAATTTTTGCTCGTGGAGACTAAAACGAGACTCGTAGATGATGAAACAGCGTTAAAGACGCTCAAAGCATACAACCGCTTTTTAGAAGAGCTCACAGGTTACACGGCAAAGGAGAGGCAAAAAATGCTTAGGAAGGAAGTAGAGTCTCTATGAATCCCCGAATCCTTTTGGTATCTTTAGCCCTCATTTTATCTCTCTGCTTAAGTTTCGGTGAGGTTAGGAGGGAGGAATACTGTGGGAAGGTTTGGAGATACGATCTTGAGTGTGCCTTAAACAAGACACTTTCCAACGAGGAGATCGAGAAGGTTTTGAGTTTTGTAGACGTCAAAGGCATAAGCTGTGTAGAAATAGCTTGGAATACCTTGGAATGGGTTCAGAAGAACGTTCGCTACGACGTTGTTAAGGCATCTCTCCCACCTCCGGTGATAACCTTCAAGGGCGGAGAGGTAGTAGTTCAAAGCCCAGAGCGTTTTTATCAGACTCCAGAAGAGACTGCAAAGCTCAAAAAAGGCATCTGCGGGGACATAGCGATTCTCACAACAGCTCTGATGCTAGCCAAGAACTGCAAATCGTATGTCGCATTTGTAGAGTTTCGCAATCAAGAGGTTGACCACTTAGCATCGCTCGTCTTCTTGGACAGATTCTACGTTCTCGACCAGAACTTACCTCCAATGGATCTCGGTAGCTACTACAACAAGTGGCTACGTGAGGGGAAAAGAATAGAGCAAATTACTATCTACGACATGGGTGTGAAGATTGGAAATCTGACTGTGGAGGATCTGAAAAGCCAAGATAGGGAATTTACAAAACAGGATTTAGATCTACTAAGGGCTTTGATCGTGGATGAGATGAAAAAGAGGTTCTCTTTCGGAAACTTGGATCGTTTTGAGCAAAAAGCGGTTTTAAGGATGAAATTCGAAGGATTCGCAGATTACTACAGCGATGTCTTTGCCGATAAAATTGCGGAATTGATTGCGGAGAAGTTGCTTGAAAAAGTAGATGGCAAGTGGGATGCGTTTACACTTGAAGCCAGGGATAACTTTCCAGATCTTGAAATCGTTTTAACTCTTTTCAAGCTCCCTTAGTTATCTTTGGCAACTTAATCGAAATCACGATGGCCAAGGAGCTTACGAAGAATGCGGAGTAGAATGAAAAAATGTAGCTGTTGGTTAGATCTCTTAGCAAAGCTCCAAATAATGGAGCCACAAATCCTGAGATTCCCCAAGCAGTGAAAAGTGCCCCATAGGCTCTCCCCGCAACCCTTTGTCCGAAGACAATTGAAGATGTGGCTGGGAAGATCGCAAGTGTTCCGCCGTAGTTTGCGTAAACTATCGATGCGAGTGGAAATATCAGCGGCGTGGTAAAAAGCTGAGATAAAAGGATCAAAGATATGCTACTCGTGAAAAAATTCAACACCATAGTATTTTTCACACCTATTCTGTCAAGAAGAGCTCCCCAGAGAATTCTACCAAGGGCATTCGATATTGAGGTTACGACCATGAACGCCTCTACGCTCTCTCCCAGCTGTGGTGTCACCTTTGCACCCTCGATTAGAATCGTCGCGGCGTTTCCAATTACCAATAGCCCCGAAAAAGTTGATAAGAGAAAAGCAAACCAAAGCCTATAAAAGATTTTACTCTTTAAGACTTCAGTAAGATCTCGCGAAGATCTCTCCCTTTTAAGATTTGGCGGATCTCTCATGGGAATCGAACAGATCGAGATCACCGTTAGGTAAAGCAAGCCCAAGGCGATAAAAGTGTGAAATACATCCATTGCGATTAGTAAATGGCCGACGAGAGGAGCGATCAACGCACCTCCAGCTCCAAATCCGATTGCAACGATTCCCATCGCAGTTCCGGGCTTTTCAGGAAACCACTTTCCCGCAAGAGGGCGGGGCACTGCATCTACAAGGGCAATTCCAATTCCCGGAAGAATTCCCAAGTAGAGGTAGTAGAGGATCTTTGCAGTTTCCCAATCGTAGCTTTTTATCGTGCTTGCGAGGGAATAACCTAAGAAAATGACGAAGGCGCCAGTTAAAAGCGGAAACTTTGGTCCAAATCTATCGTAAAAACTGCCCGCGGGGATTATCAAAATGGAATAAGTTAGGGTTGTTATGGAGAACGCAAGTGTTAAGGGTGCTACATCTCTTAGCCCGTAAAAATCTTGAAGAGGTCTGTAGAATAGACTGAAGGTGTAAAGTCCTCCAAGCATCGCGAGAACCGTGAGACCGAGAATTGGATAAATCCAGCGATTCATGGCTGTTTGGAATGGGATAACTTGTCAACGAGGTATGAGCAGATCAGTGGCAGAGCAATAGTTGCATCGCAGTAAACCGTAACAGTTTTAGCATCCTTTTTAAGCTTACACCAGCTCTTCGCCTCTTCGAGGGTTGCGCCACTCAAACCACCGAACTGCGGAGAATCCGTCGTGATTTGGATCGCATAGTCGAAACCATCGGACAGAAGCATAGCCTGCAGTGCAAAGTTCTTCGGAACCCCTCCCCCAACGATCACGATGCCCATTTTTCTTCTCTGAGAACATAGATCGAGGATCTCGGAAATGTCCTTCCTATAGTCGAGGACGAGCTTTTTGCCGTAAAGTGTCAAGTGCAAACCAGCAATTGAATCGTGAAAAGTTGGACAGAAAACAGGGATTTTTTTATCGAAAGCTGTCCTCAAAAAAGAGTTCTCGAGTCTACTACCGATGAGTCGAACGAGCTCA
>JBKBUO010000050.1:0-9924 GCA_046290005.1 Archaeoglobaceae archaeon
GGTTTGCATAAACTCGCTGAGGAAAAATTTCAGATTGCTAAGGTGTATGCAGACGTATAAGGTTTCGGTTGAGTTCAGGAAATCCGAGGTAACTAAGTTCGGAAATGTGAAGATCGATGAAATCTCAGTCCAATTTTCCATTAGAAGATCTTATGTCGCAAAGTTCAGAGACGTGCAAATCTTACCAGTGGTTTTAAAAACTCGCAAAAAGACTAAAAGAGGTTGACTTAGCTTCTAATGACTCGAACCCGAAGGATTTTTTCTCTCATCCGATTCAAGGTCCCCAGACAAAAATTCGAGAGTTGAGGGTTAAATCGACTTCTCCCAAGGCTCTATGTCGCCATCGACGACGTAAAAAATTGGATTTGCCTCGATTTCAGTGCCGAGTTTTTCCAAATGCTTCGGATCTCTTTTCTTCAGCTTCGAAATCAAATGCCTTAGCTCGAATTCGAGCTGTCCAGTGGTGACTGAAATTACCTTCTCGAGTATCTTTAGATCGTAGATTTTCTCCCTGTTGAAATTAAAACCCCTTTCCTTTGCTTCGAGAAAAACGAAGTAAAGGTATGAATTTATCGCGACAATCGGTTCAGCGTAGTTCTTAAACCTCTGAAGCTGTGGATGATTCCTGTAACCCTTCGTTTTTCCTTCAAGAACTTTCCTCACAAGCAAAGCTTCTCTCCAGAGTGCAACCAACCCTTTCGAGTCGAGCATTCTCGGATGCAAAGACCAAAGCCTCAAATTTCCACCGCTTAACGCTCAGGTGTTCGCAAAACTTGGAAAAAATTAGAGAGTTTTTATAACTCCTTCTCCTTTGACGTTCACGTCCCCAACAAATCCCTTCTCAGTCTTCCTAAACGTCGGCAGTAGGTCAAAGCTACCCTTTATCCTTATCTCACCACCACGCATGTCCCCGCCGACGAAACCGCATGAGCCATGGATTTCGATAATTCCAGAACGCATCTCGGTGCCTATGAAGTCGCCAGCGTTGCCCTTGATCACGATCTCGCCACCGTTCATCTTTTCTCCAATGTAGTTTCCAGCGTTTCCTTCGATCACGATCTTTCCACCGGTCATTCCAACTGCGTCGCCGTAGTAAGCGCAACCAACGAGATTTCTCGCGTTTCCTTTGACAACTATTTCTCCACCAGCCATCTCTATGCCGAGCCAGTCGTCTGCGTTACCCTCTATGATTATTTTTCCACCACGCATAAAAGCCCCGCAGTTCGCTCCAACGCTTCCCTTGACGATTATTTCGCCATCGACCATCCTTGCCCCGATCCACTTCACCCTGCTGAAATCGCCCTCGAGAACCAACTTCTTCTCTTCCCCTTCCTTCACAACTTCGAATAGCTCCCCAAGTTCCACGACTCTGTTTCCATAGTATACTTTGAACTTCTTAGCTTCTTCAACGCTCTTTGTTGCGAGCTCAGGTGTTAGCTCAGCTTCAATGCAGACCTCAAATTCTTTCTTTGGCTTTATTATGAGCATTTAAATCACCTCGATCTTAGATGAATTCTTAAGCCAGCGCTCCTCAACGCCGTAGTTACCGAGCTGGACGCTATAGTAGTTGAAGTAGTTCTTTATGTTGGGCATAACTGCCTCGAGATCTACTTTCTTCCTTGCATCAACCCAGTAAGTCTTCCCTAAGACTTCTTTCACAAGCTCACCATTCTTTGCAATAATCTCCCCACCCTTGATCGTGTACTCTGCGACTTTGAAGCTCTTGTAGACTCTCTCGAACTCGTTGCTGAAATCAGTTTCAAGCGGGTTTAGGTTGTAGATTGCGATGTCTGCATCAGCTCTAATGCCAAGATGTCCTTTGTTCTCAAGCCCAAGAACTTTTGCTGGCAAGCTCCTTGTCATGTGGATCACTTCGTATAGTGTTTTCTCAGTCTCGATGCTCGGCAAATTCGTTGCCTTCTGCACATACTGGTGCACTTTCTTGAGCTCGCCTTCACGCATCTTCTTGCTCATCAGCATCGCCATCACATACGGGTACTCGGTGAACGGCCCACCGTTTGGATAATCGGTTGTGAGCACAACTTTTTCGCTGTCAACGAGCAAACCAAGCTCCAAGCCAATTGCCCACTGCAACGCGTGCACTGGGTTGCTTGGTAAGTAGCTAATTGGCACGATTCCAGCGCCACTCTCGACTTCGGTGTCTTTGTTGCTCCATCTCGCTCCTATGAGCTTGTGCAAAGAGAACTGGAAAGGCGCATCTCCTGTCATCGCTGTTGCGTGACCAAATATCGCCGCTCCCATGTCAATTGTGACGTTGTCCATGGAGTTGACAACTTTCGCAATCTCCGCTGCGCCACTTGCAGCGTCTCTCCAACTGCTACCAGCGTAGGCGTTGAACTGCACATGGGTGACGTGAAGAACTTGTCTTTTTGGATTGCTAATACCTTTTGCAAGCTTTATCGACTCGATCGTCGTTTGATAATTGCCTGGGACACCTAAGTTGTTGCAGTGCAAGTGCACTGAATGCGGTAGTCCGAGTTCTTCGTTAGCCCTAATGAGCCAAGCTATTATTTCCCTCGGAGTCACGCTGAAACCGGGAACTTGATCGTCAAGGCTTTTCACGTTCCCGCCATACATCCAAGCTTCAACGCCACCGGGGTTCACGACTTTCACACCAAAGCCCTTCGATCTTTCTATTGCCCAAGCGATCAAAGCCTTTATTTTCTCCAAGTTCTTCTCCTCGATGCATTTGAATACGAGGTGCCAGTTTCCAAAGACCGACAATGCTCCTTTGTCGATCATCGGAATTGAGTCGAGCTCTTCATGCGTATGCAATGCCACGATTGGTGGTTGCGCAGCTTCGAAGCTCATTGTGTATCCCATCCTCGCGTATTCATAGCCAATCGCTGGAGCTGTGAGCAAAACTCTCCCAACGGTAGCCCTGAATTTTCCTGCGATGTTTCTAACGACTCTCATCTCCTCGGGACGCATCGTTCTACCAGTGTTTATCTTGCTCCCAGCGATGTGAGCGTGCATGTCAACGCCACCAGCAACAACAAGCTTCCCGCTTGCGTCGATGACCTTGCAATCCTCTTTTTTCACCTCATTTTCTGCTACGATCTTGCCATTCTTAACAAAGATGTCCATCTTCTCCGCATTGACCTTGTTCTTTGGGTCTACAACAACCCCATTCTTTATCCAGAGCATTTTTTCACCCCTTGAGCTTTTCAACCCTCTTGAGGATTTCTTCAAGGATCTTTTCGTCAGTCCAGTAGTTTGTTTCGAGTATTTTCTTCACTCTTATCGGCACAGAGTCCATTCTGTAAGCGGTACCTTCAGCTTCAATTCCGTAGATTGCCGATGGAATTACGACCTTTGAAACAAGAGTGGTCATGTTTGGATATGGGTCAATTTGGATGACTGGGATCTGCTTCAAGTGCTTCACCGCTGTCTTCGGAAAGTGCGCCACTGGGTCAGAAGCAACTATAAGAGCAGCGTCGCAGTCTCTTCGATTTAAAACTTCAACTGCAGAAAACTCTGCGGGCGAGAACCTTGGATAACCCCTGCTGAAGTCTATCGCGTATTGATAGCCAACTTCCCAGGCTGGAACCTCTCCAGCGCCGACAACGTTGTAATGCCCGCGCATTGGCCAAATTACCCACCTTGTAAACCTGTTCAACAATTGGACTAGCTTTATCGCATTTTCTACACTCCTATCTCTTCCCCTTGACTGCGAAACTCCCAAGCCATAGAGAATTGCACCATACTTTGCGCTCTTCATGATCTCAGCAAGTTCCACAAGCTTCTCCCTCGAAACCCCTCCAACTTCACTCGGCACCACATCGGCGTTCCCGCTTATTATTGCCCTTAGGGCTGAGAATATTGCGTAATCGTAGCCCGGCTTTATTTGAACAAATATATCCGCGACCTTCGCAGTTTTTGTTGGGCGAACGTCGACAACAATGACTTTCCTTTGCTTCCTATCCTTTATGAGAAGCCCTTTCACCGAGATCGAATACCTCGTTCCATGCCTTGGATGCGCCTCCATCGGATTTGCTCCCCAGAAAACAACGACGTCTGCGCGATTCTTTACAGAGCCAAGCGTCGCTCCTGGCAGACCTTCTTCAATTACAGCAAGCACCCCAGGCGCATGGCAAACGCTTGCGCATTGATCGTAAACTCCACTGAGCTTCTCCGCTAAGATGACACCAAGCCTTATGGCTTCGTTCACAGTCGAAGCCCAGCCGTATAGCAATGGTCTCTTCGCATTAACAAGAATCTCTGCAGCCTTTTCAATCGCTTCCTCGTAGCTCACTTCCTTTCCATCGATCATTGGAGCCCTTATCCTCTCCTTCTCCGCAAACTTGCTACTTCCAAGTTTGCAGAACTTCTTTATCTTCCTCTTTTCCAAGTCGTATTCGCCGTCATCGCAAACGCTACCGCAGAACGTGCAAACTACATCTTGCACTTGCATTTAGATCGCCTCCAACAATTCTCTAATTTTTTTAACGTTCTCTTCCGTTCTCTCAATCTTTGCCTTAATTCCCTTGAACTGCGGCATTCCCGTGCCATCGGTTGCTGGGTCGATTACAGCGTTAGCGTAAGGACCCATTGGGATAAAAGCTATCCCCTTCGGCAAATCAGATTTCTTTGCAAAAACCACGACTTCTCCGAAATCCGTTACGACCTTGACTCTGTCCCCTTCTTTTAGCGCCAGCTGTTTAAAGTCCTCCTCACTAAGTTCGATGTAATTTACAGCATTAAAATACTCATCACTTAATTTCTCCTCCACCGTCGCCCCTTGGTCGAGAGTTCTACCAGTTATAAGCTCAACCACTACCATAACACCACCAAACTATCGATCGATTTTTGGCTAAGGTATATATAACGCTATCTCTTTTTTCGAATGACATGATGGAAAATGCTTAAATAGTGGGAGTGATAATAATGATTAGAGGGGGAGTCAGATGGCGAGAACTATAACGGTAGCATCGGGAAAAGGTGGAACTGGAAAAACAATGATAACCGCCAACCTTGGTATAGCGTTAACACAGCTCGGTTACGATGTCACGATCGTCGATGCTGACATCACGATGGCAAATCTCGAGCTAATCCTCGGAATGGAAGGGTTGCCGATAACATTGCAAAACGTTCTCGCTGGAGAAGCGAAGATCGAGGAAGCGATTTACGTTGGTCCGGGAGGAGTAAAAGTTATTCCCGCTGGAGTTAGTCTTGAAGGGTTGAGGAAGGCAAATCCAGAAAAGCTTGAAGAAGCCCTCACAAGGATTGTGGGTGGAACAGATATCTTGCTCCTCGACGCACCCGCAGGACTTGAAAGAAGCGCAGTTATAGCAATCGCCGCAGCTCAAGAGCTTCTACTTGTCGTAAATCCTGAGATATCCTCGATTACAGATGGTCTAAAGACGAAGATTGTTGCAGAAAGACTTGGAACGAAAACGCTCGGAGTTGTCATAAACAGGATGACTGGTTGGGGGATAGACATGGCCAAGTCAGAGATCGAAGCCATACTCGAAGCAAAGGTGATTGCGACGATTCCCGAAGACCCAGAGGTTAGAAAAGCTGCAGCTTTTGGTAAGCCAGTCGTTTTAAGTGCTCCAAACTCTCCCGCATCTATGGCAATAAAAGATCTCGCTATGGCTATCGCTGGTAAGAAGAAGGAAGTCGTGGCTGCACAAGTCAAGAAGGAAACTGTGCTTGAAAAAATGCTCAAAGTGTTCAGGAGGAGGAGATGATGGAGAGGGTATTGGAACTGGCGCTGTTCGTCCTCCTAATCATTAGCGTAGTCCTAAACTTAGTTCAGCTCAAAAGAATAAGAGCTTTGAACAGAGAGCTGAGAGAGGTTGGAACAAGAGTTTCAGTAACGAAAGAAGAGCTTGCGCAGATCAGGAAAAGACTTGAAAGGATGAAGGGAGAGATAGATTAATTACGAATTTGAGCAAAAGATTTTTCTATTTCTTGAGCTAAGTTGTAATGGGGATGGATTTTATGAGGAGATTCGATTGGAGGAAGTTCAAAAAGAAGGGGCTAAAGAAAGTCCTCAGCAAAGACGAGAAGGTGCTCGAAGAAAGGATGAAGGAGATCGTAGCCGAGACGAAGTCGAAGGGGAGCATAAAAGATGTTTCAAAAGAGGTGCTCGCTGAGGAATGACGCTCAAATTAAAGTTCGTGGGCTTTAAGAGAAGTGAAGAAACACTAGAGCTGAGAAAAAAGATCAGGTATATTGAAATCCTTGAAAGCCTTGGGATAAATCCAGAGACTGTGGTATTGGTTAAAGACACGACGCCACTGCCACTCGACGACTACGCAGAGGATGGGGAAGTAACCGTGATTAGAGTAATATCCGGCGGATAAGAAGTATACACTAATTTCTAATTTAAATAGAAGGATAAAACATGTAAAATTTTTTTTGACGTGAGGGAAAACCTTTTATAGAAGAGAAGACAGTAGTTTTGATGCAGAAAGAGGAACTGCTCGTGCTACATTTAGTGCTTTTCCACATAAAAAAGATTTTAGAAGACGCTGGAGTTGCGAACGGGCATTTTAAAGCCTATGAAAGCCTTGGAATAAGTCCCGTGCAAGTAAACAAGAGCAAATCTGAGCATAAAAAAGCGGTTTTGTTGCTCTGCAAGGGTATTTCGGAGATCTTCAAAACCGGTTGTCCCGAAAAGCTCGTGCAAAATCCAAAGCTCAAGGAGTGCCTGCAGTTGGAAGATTTCATTGTCCGGTGAGCGTAAGGACCATGTAGTAGGCATCCTCCCCGTCGCTGTAGTAGCCCGGAATAGTCTCTACTGTCCTAAAACCAAGCTTTTTGTAAAGTTCCTGCGCAGGCTTATTCGAGACCCTAACTTCGAGTGCTATCTTCGTTTTTCCTATCGCCCTAAGCCTCTCTATTGCTTCTCTCAGCAAAGCTTCACCGATTCCATGCCCCCGAAACTCCTTTTTAACTGCAATCGAAACTATCTTTCCCGTGAACTTATCGACGTCCATAGTGACGACGTAACCTGCGATCTTGTTTCCGATGTCCGCAACCAAGATTTCGTTGCAATAGGTCAAGTATACGAACATGTCGAAGGATGGATTCCTTGGATTGAACACCTCCCTGTCTATCTCGAGGACTTCGTTGAAGTCTCTGATTGAATACTCCCTTATCACTACTTGCACAAAACTTTATAGCAACCAAGGATATTAAGTTTTTAGTGTTACCGCTCGCGGAGTTCATAGCCCAGAGATACAAAAGAGTTGCTGAAATAGGGATTGGAAACAACGTTGCGATAGCGGAGCTATTGAAATCAAAAGGCGTATCTGTGGTTGCAACCGATATCAAAAAGGTTAATACGAGCGTCGAATTCTACTTAGATGATGTTTTCAACCCAAGGCTTGAGATATACAGAGGTGTGGAGCTCATATACTCGATACGCCCGCCCCCGGAGATGTTTCATGCGATAATAAGGCTTTCGAAGCTCTTAGATGTGGATTGCATCATAAAGCCGTTGTATGGCGATTACTGCGATGGAAAGCTCGTAAACTACAAGGGGGTGAGCTTCTACATATGGAAGAGAAACAGTATCTGATCAAAAAATTCAGCGAATTCTACTCAAAAAACAGAATCGATTTACCTAAGGACTTCAAAAAGCGTGAATTCGCGTTCGTTCCCATTGAATCGATCCCAGAATTTGTTATGAAGAGACACATCTCCTTCGAATCTGAAGAAGAGTTTAAAGACTACGTAGTCAAAGAAGTTCCAGCGCATGTTTATTACTCTTCAGCCTACTACGAGGATCCAAGCAATGAAAAGATGGAAAAAAAGGGCTGGATCGGCGCAGATCTCATCTTCGACATCGATGGGGATCATCTACCAATAAAAACAAGGAGTATAACCACCACGCTTGAAAGGGCAAAACTCGAAGTGAAAAAACTGACAAAGCTCCTCAGGAAGGACTTTTGTGTCAAAGAGGTAGAAATTTACTTTTCCGGCGGTAGGGGTTATCACGTTCACGTTCTGGATGAGGACTTTCGCTACCTCGAGGCTCCGGAGAGGAGAGATATAGTAGATTACCTCATGCTCAACAATCCAAAGCTCTTCTCGAATCCCATAGAATCGAGCGCAGAGGTAAGAATAAAGAGACTTTTGAGTAAAAAAGGGATTCCTGAGAGAAACTGGAAAAAGAAAAAGTCCCTCGAGTCTGCGATTGATGCGCTCAGAGTATACATCGACGCTCCCGTAACTGCGGACGTCAAACGACTTATAAGGATGCCCGGAACCCTTCACGGAAAAACTGGGCTTAGGGTTACAAGAGTGGAGGACTTGGAAACCTTTGATCCTTTTAGAGATGCGATAGCCTTCGGCGAAGAGGGTGTGAAGGTCAGAATTCTAAAAAAGGTCAAGATGAAGATGGGTGGTTGCGATTTTAACTTGTCTCCCGGAGAAACTGCAGAGGTTCCAGAGTTCTTTGCGATATACATGCTATGCAGAGGATTTGCGAAGATATGAGCAAATTGCTTCGATCAGCGCTTCGTTCTCCTCTCTTTTTCCCACAGTTATCCTAAGATGCGATCCCTCAAGTCCCAGAAAGTTTTCGACTTTTCTAACTACTATTCCGCTGTTCAGCAGAAAATCAAAGGCTTTTTCATCGACTTTAACGAGCAGAAAATTCGCATAAGATGGAAAAACCTTCAACCCAAGTTTTTCCAATTCCTTCTTCATCCTTTCCCTCTCCTCGATTATTTTTCTCCTTATCTCTGCGTAGTAATCGAAGGATTTAATCGCTGAGATCGCAGCCTCGACTGCAACGCCTGAAATCGCAAAGGGGAGGCGGATTTTCTCTATCGCTCCCGCAATCTCCTTGCTCGAAATAGCGTAGCCAATCCTAAGCCCCGCGAGTCCAAAAAACTTGGAAAAAGTCCTAAGAACTATTACATTGTCGAACTCAAGGGCAAAGTTGAGCATGTTCTCGTCTGAGAACTCTACGTATGCTTCATCGATTAAAACGAATTTCGAGCTCTCTATTATTTTTTCCACAGTTTTTTTCTTTACCTTGTTCCCCGTTGGATTGTTTGGAGAGCAGATCATCGACAGCTTGGGTTTCAAATCTTCAAAGATTCCAGCCTCGAGCTCGTAGTCTTTGAAAACCGGGGTAACAATGCTTGCTTCCCTAAGCATGGCATAGATCAGGTAGAGCGAGTAAGATGGCATGGGTATCGCAACTGTGTCTAACTCTTCAACGACAACATCGCATACCCTCGAAATGAGCTCCGAAGATCCGCAGCCCATGGAAATTCTTTCAACTTCAACGCCCAAAAAATCGGAAATCACTTTCTTCAGCCTTGAATAGCTCGCATCTGGGTATCGGTTTATCTTGCCTACAGCATCAAAAAAAGCCTTTTTAACACTTTCACTCGGTTCGTATGGATTTTCGTTGGAACTCAAGTTCACAACTTGACCCTCAAGTATAATTCCGGGATCGTAGGGGTTTATTATCCTCAAAACGCCTCGCATACTCTTACCAGTGATTTTAAAGCTTTCATAGAGTTTTGATCCCTAAAAAACGGATCAGACAATACCACATGATCGCAAACCCTGAGAAGTTCTCTTATTCTCGAAGAGACTTCCTCGAAATTGCCTGCGATTGCAAATTTCTCGATGAGAAACTCCTTCATGCTGAATACACTCGAATTCGCAATTGAAATTCTCTTTCGCCTTAAATCTACGAGTCTTTTTAAGTCCTCATTTAGGTTCACTCCAAATCTTTTTTCTACTCCTTTTAAAACTATCGCCGACGCCAAGGCAGCGTCCTCTTCAAACTCGCTCGGCAAGATCAACGCAGGACCGTAGGCGATTTTCATACCATTTTGACTGTTTCAATCTGATTAGTAAAGAATTTAACAACAACCTTCGTACCAGGCTGAAGAGGATAGTAACTTCCATAGCTTCCTTTATCAGACT
>JBKBUO010000051.1:0-9863 GCA_046290005.1 Archaeoglobaceae archaeon
ATTTGTGCACCCAGTGCAAGGAAAAGTTATACAGCTTTTCAAAGAACATAATTGCAAGTTATTCGATGGTTGATCCAAAGACTTTGCCGAGTTTCATCGAAAATGCGGAAGACTTCTTGCCGAAGTTCATCCCAGAGTGCGATGTTGCGATTGCGATAAACTTGCACGCAGACGTTCTTTCCGCTTTGCCGAGTAAGCTTGAAGGAAAAGCTTCTGCGTTGATCGTTCCGGTTGAAGAGCCAAGTTGGTGCACACCTGGGCTTGTAAAGCAAATGAAGGAGAAGTGTGAAAGCCTTGGAATCGAGTTTCTCGCTCCAAAGCCGTTTTGCAACATGAGGAGAACTGGAAAAAGAGTCATAGACAAGTTCGTCGAAGAATTTCGCATCGGATATCCGGAGTTCGAAATCGAGATCGTGAACGGAAGGGGAAATGTCAGAATCCTCCGCAGTCAGCCATGTGGAGCTGCTTGGTTCATTGGGGTTAAGCTTAGGAGTTTCGACTTCTCAAACTACACGATGCGTGAGCTTTGGAATGTCATCAGCGAAGCGCATCACAGCTACCCATGCACAGCGAGCATGGAGAAAGACGTCGAATACAACGAAACGCTTTTGCATGTCGCTGGTTACATCGCAAGACACGCAGTAGACAAGGCGCTTCGCTACGAGGGTGAAGAGGAGATCCCAGAGCATTTGAAGAGAGACGTTCTTTAAACTCAACTTTTTTAATTCTACCGCAGATCAGATTCAATGAAACAAATGACTTCTTTCGACATCAGGGCATGCGTCGCTGAGCTTCAACGACTCATCGGTGGAAGGGTCGAAAAGGTCTACCATTACTTACCAGACGAGATAAGGCTGAGGATATACGCAAAGGAGAAGTTCGATCTGATAATCGAGGCGGGCAAAAGAATCCATTTAACGAAGTTTCCAAAGGAGGCGCCGAAGTTTCCGAGCCCATTTGCGATGTTGCTGAGGAAGCACTTGGAAGGATCGAGGATAGTTGCGATAGAGCAGAAAGACTTCGACAGAATCGTGATCATCGACTTCGAAAGAGAGAAGAAGAAAAGGATTGTTGCAGAGCTTTTTTCGAAAGGCAACGTTATTCTAATGGAAGAGGATCGCATCATAATGCCGTTAAAAGAAATTAGAAAGCAATCCGGGGAGAAGAAAGTAGACGAGAGTAGAGAAGTCGTGAAAGTTTTGGCAAGCTCTGGACTTGGGGGTCTTTACGCAGAAGAGCTCTGCTTGCGGGCTGGGATAAACAAGAACAAGAAGTTCTCTGAGTTGAGTGAAGAGGAAAGAAGGAGGATCGAAGAAGAGGTTGAGAAGATAAAGTGCTTCGAGCCGAGACCCCAGATAGTGATGAAGGACTCGAAGCTGATCGATGTTGTGCCGATGGATCTCTTATACTACAAAGACTACGAGAAAAAGATCTTTCCGACTTTCAACGAAGCTTTGGATGAGTTCTACTCAAAGCTCGCAATAGAAAGCGAAAAAGAGAGTGAAGAAGTCGAGAAGTTGCAGAAAAGGCTCAAAGTCCAAGAGGAGACGTTGCAGAGATACGAGAGCGAGATGCGTCAAAGCAAGGAGATCGCTGAAACGATGTATGCAAACTATTCTCTCTTGGAAAGAATAATAGAGGGTCTGAAATCTGGTAGCGTGGCAAAAGAGGTCAGGAGGTTTGATCCGAAGGAAAAAAAGGCTCTCTTAGCTCTCGATGGGAAGGAGTTTGAAATCTACATCGACAAAGGCGTCCACGGCAACGCGGAACTTTACTATGAGAAGGCAAAGAAGATGAAGGAGAAGGTCGATGGGATAAGGGTTGCGATCCAGAAAACGCTCGAAGAGCTTGAGAAGGAGAAGGGAAAAGTGAGGGTTGGGTTCACAGTCCGAAGGAAGAAGGAGTGGTTCGAAGATTATCGGTGGTTCATCACTTCCGATGGCTTCGTTGCTATTGGCGGAAGAAATGCGAAGATGAACTCTGAAATAGTTTCTAAGCACTTGGAGAGCAAGGATCTGTTTTTCCACACCCAGACACCAGGAGCACCTGTGGTTGTTCTAAAATTGGGACAAGAAGCGCCTGAAAGTAGCATCTTAGAAACTGCGGAATTTTCGGCAATTTACTCGTCTCTCTGGAAGGAGGGGAAGCATTCGGGGGAAGTATACTACGTTAGACCAGAGCAAGTTCTTAGATCCGCAAAGCCCGGGGAATATCTACCAAAGGGTAGCTTCTACATCGTTGGAGATCGAAATTACGTTGAAGTTGAGCTTAGATGCGCAATCGGAGTTGAGTTGGAGAAGATGCGTGTCATCGGTGGACCAGTGAGCGCTGTGAAGAAGTGGGCTGATTACTATGTGGAGCTCGAAATCGGTGACGTAAGTGCCGAGAATTTGAGCGTTGAAATCGCAAAGATCTTAGCAGAGAAGGCTGGAGCAAACGCTTACGCTGTGAAAGCGATAGCGAAGCCAGATGAAATCGCAAAGTTCTTGCCCCCAGGGAAATCGAGAATAGTGGTATGATCCTTGACTATCCTTCGACACAACTCTCGAAGGAAATTGCAAGAAAATACGGATACGACGAGTTCATAATAAGGAGGTGGCTCCGCTTTTTTGGAGAAGAGACGATTGAGATCGTGAAGGCTTTTGAAAAAGGCTTGCCAAAGTATATAAGGGTTAACACGATAAAGATCGAAGAAGGGGAGCTTCTGCAAAGACTTACAGAGAGAGATTTCGAGCTTCGCAAAACCGAAGTTCGCTTTTGCTACGAAGTCCTCAAAGAGAAGTATTCGATCGGCGCAACTCCCGAGTATTTGATGGGCTACTACTACGTGATGGACAAGAGCTCTTGCGTTCCGCCACTTGCCTTAGATCCGAAGCCAGGAGAAGTTGTTGCAGACTTCGGCGCATCTCCGGGTGGGAAGACAACGTTCATGGCAATGCTAATGGAAAATCGAGGGATAATTTTTGCAATCGAACCACAGAAGGAGCGACTGCAAGCGTTGATCGACAACGTGAACAGAATGGGTGCGATGAACGTCGCAATCCTCAACATGGACGCAAGGGAATTCCCAAAGCTTGGAATAAAAGTCGATAAAGTTCTCTTAGATGCTCCTTGCACAGGAGAAGGAATAATCTTCAAAGACGAGACGAGAAAGACAGATAGGGGTAAAGAAGACATAATCTTCTGTTCACGATTGCAGAAAGAACTTATCCTGTCCGCTTACGATTCTTTGAAACCCAATGGAATTCTCGTTTACTCGACTTGTTCGATGACCCCAGAAGAGAACGAGTTCGTAATCGACTACCTTCTTTCAAAAAGAGACGCTGAACTCCTCGACGTTGAGTTCGGAGAAAAAGCTCTGCAGATTACTGAAAGAGACTTGAGCAAAGCGAAGCGATTTTACCCGCACAAGCACAGATGTGCTGGGTTTTTCGTTGCTAAGCTCAGGAAGATTTGTTGAGTTTGGTCCTTGCTTTAGGAGCTCTGATAGCCGGTTACGTAACCTATTCGCTCGAGCTTATCGTGATTTCAATATTCGTCTATCTCGCATTCTCCATATATCTGCTCTATTGGTTTTATGCTACAAAAAACGAACTCAACGAGTTGTTAAAGCTGAAAGCATATGAAATGCGAATTCCAACGTTCGTGCTCTTCCTAATCCCGTTCTTCAACCTTTATTGGCTATACAAATACATCAAGGGTTTATCCTCGTTACGAACAAGAAACGCCGATGGTCTTACTACACATTGATAGTGCTGTCTCTATTGCTTCCCGTTGTGTCTATATTCCCGCTCATAGTTCAACCGAGTTTGAACAAACTCGCAGACGAGATCAAAGAATAAACAATCATATATCGAACTATCTCAACGCTACGTATCCATTTTTCGCTTTCACATACTCCAAGAACTTCGAGAGGAGAAGTCTTCTCCCCTCCAAGGCTTTCGCATTCCCTATGGCTATGAACTTGCTCTTCGCCCTCGTCAATGCTACGTTGAAAAGTCTTTTGTCGGATGCGAAGTAAAGGTTCTTCGTTGCAGTGATCGAATAAAGCACGACTTCTTTCTCTCTTCCCTGATAGCTGTGCACCGTGCTTACCTCGCATTTCAATCCGAAGTCACGAAGCGTTGAGCTTATTAGCTCCTTCTGCTTAACGTATGGCGTTATGACTCCGATCTCCTCATCGCCTATAACTGAGCTAAGCTCATCGCAGATCTGGGCAGTGATCTCAGCTTCCACTTCGTTAACCTTCGAAGCTCCGATTCTTTTTTCTTCGCTGTGGCAGTCTAAGAAGAGAACCGCTTTAGAAGGGTCTCCAACCTCTGGGATTGTCGTCTCAACTCTTGGAATTCTTACGTTGTGGCATCTATCATCGATCTCGAGCTTTCCATAGACTTCTTTGGCTGAGAACTCGATGATGTCTGCGTTGCACCTGTAGTGCTTCCGTAGCCAAAGAGCCTTGCGGTAAATTTCGTGGAGGTAGTTAAAAGCTGAAAATGCATGCGAATTCGGAACATTCACTTCGTAAACTGGTGGAAGTTGGTATGGATCGCCAACGATCACCGCTTTCTTAGCCTTCTCCAAAGCTATCAAAGCAGTCGAGATGCAAGTGTTGCTCGCCTCGTCCAAGAATACGGTGTCGAATTCGAATCGATTCAGAATGCTCATAGCCCCTTTTAGAATCGTCGCACCAACTACGATCTTTCCATTTTTCAAAATCTCTTCCTGCAACCTCGCTATTTCTCGATACGCATCTGAGATCTTCCTTGCGAGATCCTCGTAGCTATTAAAGCTCAGCTGAGGCAGGATTTTTGCCTCTATGCTGTGCTTTTTCGCATTCCCTAAGATCTTCGATGGATGCCCTATGCGAAGGGCTTTTTCGAGTTTTTCGAGCACGTTGTCGACTGCAACGTTTGTGTTCGAAGTCACCCACACCAATTCCTCCTTCGAAAGGAGCTTTGCACTCTCAGCGATGAAGGTCGTTTTTCCCGTGCCCGGAGGACCAATTACGAGCAATATCTCCCCATCTTCAAGTGAGCAAGCTGCGGAGTAGCACTCTTTCTGCCAATTGTCAAGGAACTCTGGTGCGCTAACTTTTTTCATCCCGCTCCAGTTTTTGAAGTCGAGGATCTCGTCAATCTTTTCAACCGCTTCCCTTCTCAAGGCGATGCTCAAAAGATTTTCAGCTTCCGCAATTCTCTCTCCATCTAACCTTTCAAACTCTTTCACAGCGAGTAGGAATCCTTGTTTTACTTTCCTCGTATCGAGAACGAAACCGAAGGGAGTTATGACGTCATCAACCCACGCAACAGAGCTTCCGGGTTGTATTGGTCCCGAGGAAAAGATGACCGCAGTCTCCCCCCTTCTTGCAAGAACCTCAGCGCTAAAAACCTCTTTTTGAAGCAAATTCTTCATTACTTTCTCCTCAATCTTTTCGAGAAGCTCTTTCAGATTCATACGAGGTTGTTGAGCTTTTTGCTCGCTATTGCATACGCCTCTTTCATCTCTTCAACGCTGAGCCTTCTCGCGATCTCTGGATACTCGTAGGCTTTGAAAGTCGGGTAGTATTGGAACATCAGGTTAAACCTCACATCTCTGCCGAGGTTTTCCGCGACCCAGTCCACGATTTTCGCAGTGCAACACTCCAAATGCGATGGCATTACGAGATGGCGAATTAAAAGCTCTCCGTTCTCCTTTGCACGCAGGAAGTTTCTTTGAACGACTTCCAAATACCTTGGAGCCTTTGAATAGCGAAGCGCGCATTTATCGTTTCCATACTTAAAGTCGCCAAGCCAAACATCTACGAGATCTTCAATGACGTTCGCAAGCTCCAAGCTGTGATACATGTTCGAGTTCCAGACCACTGGAATGTTCGAATTAACATTTAAAAGGATCTCCACAATCGTGTGCGCGTGCTGATCTGGATTTCCGCCGACAAAGTTCACGTTCCTACTTCCTCGTCTGTATTTTACGTCGACGATGTAGGCAAGGTCCTTTGCATCTGCAACAAGATCGTCGCTGTAAACGATGTCGTAGTTTTGGCAAAAGACGCAAGCGAAGGTGCAACGGTTGAAGAATATCGTGTGCGATGGTATTAGCTCAGGCTCTTCGCCCATGTGCAGGAATTCACTGCTGAAGTGGCTAAGGACACCGCACTTGCAAAAGCCTTTTTTCTCGTGTCTGTTGACTTCGCACCTTCGCTCGCAGAAGTTGCAGTTCCGTAGCATCTCGTAGAGTATATCCCTCTTTAGATGTAGGAACGAGTATTCCGCTGGTTTTTCTTTTAAAAAGCTGATGTCCTCTTTCAGCCTACTTTTCAGTTCCTTCTTCAGCTTGTCATGGATTTCGATCTTTTCTTCGAATTTCTCAGCTTTCTCCGCTGAGATTCGCTTTGCTATCTGAAACTTTGCAATCGCTTCACTGCGATTTATTGCTTCGTATCTCTCAAGTCCGCGAACCACGATAAAGATTGTTTTGAAAAGTTAAATCGTTTGCGGAAAGTCGGAATTTTCTACCAAAAAGCTTATATTTTTTCAAAAAAGTCATTGTTATGGAGTGGTATTACTGGGGCATCGCCATAATAATATTGGTCTTCTTCGCCTCTGCGATCAGAGTTGTGAAGGAATACGAACGTGGCGTTATCTTCAGGCTTGGAAGACTCTTAGGCGCGAAGGGACCGGGAATCTTTTTAATAATCCCGATTTTGGACAGTATGGTAAAAGTTGACTTGAGAACAGTTACCTACGACGTCCCAGCGCAGGAAGTGGTTACGAAGGACAACGTAACTGTGAAGGTAAACGCGGTTGTTTACTACAGAGTCGTCGACCCCGCAAAGGCTGTAACGGAAGTCTACAACTACATGTATGCAACCGCGCAGATTGCGCAAACAACGCTTAGAAGCATCATCGGACAAGCAGAGCTCGACGAAGTCCTTTCAGAGAGGGAAAAGCTTAACCTAAGGCTCCAACAGATAATAGACGAAGCGACGAACCCATGGGGAATAAAGGTTACCGCGGTGGAGATAAAGGACGTGGAGTTACCAGAAGAGATGAGAAGAGTAATGGCAATGCAGGCTGAAGCGGAGAGAGAAAGGAGATCAAAGATAATCAGGGCAGAAGGTGAATACCAGGCTGCGATGAAGCTAAAGGAGGCTTCAGATGTCCTTGCGCAAAGCGAGAGCGCTATCTTCCTAAGGTATCTGCAAACGCTAAACGAAGTTGCTGCGGAGAAGAACACGACGATAATTTTACCGATTCCAGTTGAGCTCTTGAAGATATACAAAAGATAAATACTGGAAACATTTTTTATGGATTTAATCCTCACACCTTCTTCACCTTTGCTTGGGAAGAGAATTGCTGAAGAGCTTAGAATTCGCATTTCTCCTGTGAACTTTAAGCGTTTCCCAGACGGAGAACTTTACGCAAGGGTTGAAAGCTCAGAAAGCATGCATGTAGTCGTTTGCAGCCTAAACTCGAGCGAAGACTTCGTCCTTTTGAACTTGCTCCTCGACGCGATAAAAGGCAACGTGATCGCGGTGATCCCATACCTTGGCTACGCTCGGCAGGACAGGGAGTTCTTGAAGGGCGAAGCTGTGAGCGTAAGGGTTGTTGCAAAGTCTATTGAAAGTAGGGCAGAGAAGGTGATAACGGTGAACATACACAGCGAAAAAGCGAAGGAGAACTTTAAGAGACTCGTAGACGTTGATGCTATGCCCCTAATTGGGGTGAACTACAGGGAAAAAGATTTGGTCATGATCTCTCCAGACAAGGGATCTGCTGAAAGGGTTAAGACCGCTGCGAGATTTGCGAACTGCGAATGGGATTGGTTGGAGAAGCGCAGAATTGATGAAAAGACTGTCGAGATTAGCCCAAAGAACGTTGACGTTGAAGGAAAAAGGGTTTTGATCGTCGACGACATCATCTCGACCGGAGGAACCGTGATCGAGGCTACGAAGAGGCTCTATGAGCTTGGAGCAAAAAGCGTTGAATGCGCTTGTGTTCACGCAGTTCTCGCAGACTTCGCTGCTGTAAAGCTCTTCTCAAGCGGGATAAAAGATATCGTCGCAACCGACACGGTGGAAAGGATATTCTCAAAGATAAGCGTTTCAAAGCTTTTGGCTGAAGAGATTAGAGAGATTTGATTTAAAAAAGCTCTGCAAGCGTAACTTGCTTTTTTTCAAAGAGCGATTTTATCTCGAGCTCTATCAGCTTCAGCCTTTGCCTCGTGTACTCGGTTACCTTGTATTCCTCGCAGAGCTTCTTCGATATGTCCAAGTACTTCATGATAGAGCTACTGTGCACAGTTAAAGTCAGATTCCCCCCGCACTTCCTGCATTTTCCGCTTAATGGAACTCTTCGATACTTCTCGTTGCAATCGACGCATCTGAACTCTTGTTTTGAGAAGGCCCTTAGATTTCCGATGATGTCTGGCAAGAAGTGGATCGTTATTACCCTTTCCGCAACGTCGTTTTCGTCGACAGCGCTTATCTTCTTTGCAATCTCCATCTGCTTCTCGACCTTCTCATTCATGCTCTTCAGCTTCTTGTAAGCGCTCTCCTTCACGCCAAGCGCTATGTCTGTGTCGTGTGTAAAGTTGAGGTTGAAAAATCTGCTTTCGAGTTTTAGACGATCTTTCACCCTCTCGATCATCTCTTCGCACTCCTTTGGATTTGCAAATCTCAGGGTTGCTTGGTAAAATTCCAAGGGGTATCGAGAAACGATGTCCATGTTGTGAACTTCTTTGTCCACTTCCCTTGGATCTACAATTGTTGTTAAAACTAGCGGAGCATCCATCTGACCGCCACGCTTCTCTGGCAAGAAGTGTCTCGAGAAGTTGATTAGACCATCGAGGAGGAGCATTACGCAATCTTCATCGCCATCGCAGTTTCTGCGCTTCGCAGCGTGGAAATAGGGATGCGCATAACATCCAAGGATGTCTGCAAAACCGATTATCCTACCGAGGACTCCCGCGGACGTGTGCGGAGCCAAGGCAATCACGAGTTGTCCAATCAGATCTTCAATTTTTTCGACTTTGTAATAGGGCTCAAGCCCGTAGAACTTAACGAGGAGATCGTCTATGAACTTCGCAACCCTTACCAAGTATTCCGCGCAATCCTTTGCGATCACGATGTCTTGTGGCTTAAGCTCCACTATCTGCTCTTCGCTCTTCAGCTCATTTCCAAGGTAGTCGATCGTGTATCCGAGCTCCCTCAGCTTTTCAACGCTCACACCAATTTCCCTTGGCTTAAAGTGTGTTAAAGGCAAGTCGGTCATATCGTACCTGATCGTTCCATCTTTGAAAACGTATACATCGTGCTTAGACCTGAGAATTCCCTTTTCAATCCTCTCAGGAACCTTGTTCTTCGAAGTCAAACCTATTACGCCCTTCAAAATCTCGATTTCATACCTTTCCCCTAGGTTCCTCAAGGCGTTTTCGTAAATCTTGCGCACGTCCACATGCCTCTTTACGTATCCCTTTGTTTCACTTCCGCACTTGCAAATCTCGGAGCTCTGCTTTGTCTTGCACTTCGGGCAGTAATAGGTTTGCTGCGTCAATCCACCGCAATCGCATTTGAGCCAGAAGGTCTCTTTTCCACACTGTGTGCACTTCCTAAGCGCGATCTCGACTTCGACTTCCCCCTTTGAAATTCCGTTTTCTTGCTCAATCGCGCTCCTTATGTCCCTCTTTTTCCCACCAGCGAGACTTATAGGGAAAAGAACATGCGGAGGAGGACTCATCTTCCTTTCCTTCGCCTTCTCTGGTCTTCCCATTCTCGCCCCAATCCTTGAAATCGCCTTTGCTCGAACTTCGAGTCCCGAAACCCTTTTTACGATTTCAAGAACGTCTTCACCACTTATCTCGCCAAC
>JBKBUO010000052.1:0-9852 GCA_046290005.1 Archaeoglobaceae archaeon
AGCAAGAGTTTCCTCATGAGAGAACTCTATGTTAGATATTTAAAAATTTTGTTAGTAAAAACCTTAGTTTTGATTTTAGATCCTTTCACGACTTCTTGAATCTCTCGGAACTCTGAAGCTCCTAAAAGCTACTCAGCACATCGATCTTTCTCCAAACTTCTATCTTGGGGTCTATCCGTGATAAGCAATCCCATCTTGGTCTGATTTCAACCCAAAGTTTTCTCTCAAGCCAGTCGTGAACCTCGAGCTCTTTCAATCCCATCTTGGTCTTGCCTACTTTTTGAGATTTTTAGTCTCCATTCTTCTCCTTTATGACCAGTCCGAGTTTGGAAGCACGAGTTGGGATTTTCGTAGCCTAATGGTATTCAGCATAGCTTTCATGGTCTATTCGAGTTCTGCCTCGATTCTCTATCTTATTTACAGCCTCGCGTGGAAGTGGGGCGAGTTTTTTAGAAACGAAGCCCTATTGCATAGTCTTGCGATCATCTTCGCAGTGGTTTCGATCCTCCATAGACCCATCTCCATCTTCTCGATCCAAATAGCTCTCTTGGCAATTCTTTCGGTTGTGATAGTTCTAAACTATAGGAGCTATGAAGGAGAACGCAAGACTGTAGTGGGAAGAGTTTATCCGCTCTACATCCTGATTTTCCTTTTCTGGATCTTCAATTTGCTTTTACCATTCAGAATCATATCTTTCGACTTCAGAATTGGTATCTACACCCTTTCAGTCCTCGTGCTTTGCATAATCGCCTACAAGGCTCTAAGAAAGCTTTAGGTGAGCGAGATGAAGAAAGAGAGGAGGTATAAACTCGAGATAATCTACGACATCCTTAGAATCATCGCTTCTCATGGAAATTCGATTCTACCAACTCCACTGCTTCGATTTTCCAATCTTTCAACGCAGAACTTCAACAGATACATGGCTGAGCTCGTTGAGAAGGGTTTCGTTCGTGAAGTCCTTGATGAAGATGGGAGAAAGTATTACACGCTAACTGACAAGGGCTTTAAGTTTCTCGAAAAGTATCAAAGAATACTGGAGCTGATCGAGGAGTTTGGACTTTAGGTTCAAATTATACCTCTGGGCTCTCTTAGCGATTTTCGACATCTATTGGAAGAACGTGAGCTTATAGGGAAGCAGATCTTAAGAATCCCCCTTGGGTATGATAACCTTAAGACCATCGAATTTCAAGACCATGGCTTCAATTCCGTAGACGATCCTAATAAGTTCGGGATCTATGATTTCTGGAGTCCCGTATCTGAAGATCTTACCTTCGTGAATGACCGCAATTTTGTCGCAGTATTTTATTGCGAGGTTGGGATCGTGTAGAGTCATTATCGCCGAAAGATTTTCTTCTTTTATTATCCTTCGAAGTATGCTTAGAACTCTATGTGTTCTCTCGAAATCCAAGTGTGCTGTCGGTTCATCGAGAAGCAAAATTTTTGCTTTGCTCGCTAAAGCTCTCGCTATTAAAACGAGTTGTCTTTGACCTCCGCTTAGCTCGCTGTATGGGCGCTCTGCAAAGCTCTCCATTCCTACGTTTTTCAGAGCTCTCATCGCAACTTCGTAGTCAAATTCTTTGGGGCTTGAGAACGCCCCAATGTATGGGGTTCTGCCAAACAACACAAAGTCCAAGACTGTGTATGGAAAAACAGGGTTATGAGACTGCGGGACGTAACATATTTTTTTAGCAAGCTCTATCTCGTTCATTTTTGTTGTATCTTTACCCTCTATCAAGACGACACCTCCGGTAGGTCTAAGAATTCTGTTTATGCACTTCAAGAGTGTAGTCTTTCCACATCCATTCGGACCAAGTAGAGCCAAGATTTCTCCGTTGTTCAAAGTCATTTCTACACCGTCGAGAACGAATCTAAGTCCATAAGAGAATCTCAGATCTCTAACCTCTAAGACCATACTCTTTTCGCCCTCCTTCTAACTAAAAACATGAAGATTGGAGCGCCAAGGATAGTGGTTAGGACGCTTATCGGAAGCTCGAAGGAAAAAGCAGATCTCGCGATGTTGTCTGCGAAAATCATAAAGCTCCCTCCAAGTGAGGCTGAGAGAGGTATTACAATTCGATTGTCTACTCCAAAAGCCAATCTGACGATGTGAGGTATCAACAATCCGACCCATCCTATTATCCCACTAACCGAGACCGCGGAAGAGGTTGCAAAAGTCGCCAAACAGAGAAATACGAATCTTTCCCTGTTGACTTTAACGCCCAAAGCCTTCGCCTCTTCATCGCCCAGAGATAGAACATTTAAACGCCAACTCATAGCAAAGGTTAAAAGAATAGGGACAAGTATCATAGGGGCGATTTTCAAGTTTTCCCATTTTGCATACGCAAAGCTCCCCATTATCCAGTAAACGATCGCAGCAACGTCGTGAGGGTCGACGAAGTATTTGATCAATGATGTTAAGGCAGAAAAGAAGGCTGTGACTATTATTCCAGTAAGCACCAAACTGACAACTGGGATCTCACCTTTAGTTTTAGCCAAAGTGTATGCGAGAAAAACTGAGAGCATGCCAAAAGTGAAGGCAAGTGTCTGAGTTAAAAAAATGACTCCTAATCCTACTGCCAGAGCTGCTCCAAAGGCTGCACCGCTCGAAATTCCGAGAATGTAGGGTTCAACGAGAGGGTTTCTAAACATCGATTGCATCACTGCTCCCGAGACAGCTAAGGCTGTGCCAACTAAAAAAGCTAAGAGAATCCTTGGAAGCCTTATGTTGAAGATCACCGTTTCGTATACCTTGAGATCTCCGCTTATCTCACCAAAGAACTTCGAATAAGTAACTTGTAAGATTTCTGCTGGGGGTATTTTGATGTAACCTATTCCCATCGAAACTATGGCGAGGGGGATTGGGAGGACAAAAACCAAGGTCGCAAGAAAGCCCTTGAAAATTTTGTAGTTCAAAAAACACAATTGG
Source organism: Archaeoglobaceae archaeon (assembly GCA_046290005.1). GTDB lineage: Archaea > Halobacteriota > Archaeoglobi > Archaeoglobales > Archaeoglobaceae > WYZ-LMO2. The sequence goes on from JBKBUO010000052.1 coordinate 2,927, forward strand.
TTTCCCATCATTATTTTATTACCCTCCTTAGGAGAATTAGAGAAGCAATGGCTGAAATTGCTATTGAGAATTCGAAGCCGGGTATCGTCTTTTCTTCTTTTTCACTCTTAGGTTTTTCGATCTTTGGAAGCTCTGGATAGACCCAAACTCCCTTGTATTCCAAGCCCAAGCTTTCTACGTATTTTCTGTGTAGTTCTTTCGGGTCTAAATCCTCGAAGAGGTCTGGATATAGGATCTTTGAAACGTAGGCAACTGTTACAACTAGACCAAAATTGGCAAAGAGCAAGTCTGAGCAGATTAAGTAGATCCTACCGTTCTTTCCAGCGTCAATCTGACTCATTTCCGGTCTTGAAATAAATTCTCGGTAGAGCTCAACGAGCTTGGTTATGTTCTCTGCTCCGTATGGCTGAAAAGAAGCGGTAATTTTTATCACAACCTCTGGGTTCTTGGCGACTATCTTTTCAACATCGGTCTTGACATATAGCGTCTCGTTGCCAAAAACGTTGTATCCTCCCGCTATCTTGATTATGTCGTCCCCAGAACCTCCTTTTCCAACAGCAGTATAAGATGGATAAGTCTCCCAGTAGACTCTGACCCTCTTTTCAACTTTCTTTGCCCTCTCAACTATCTCTCCGAGTTGACTCTCCCAGAACTTTACGAGCTCTTCAGCCTCTTTTTCCTTACCAAGGATTTTACCAAGAGTTATAATTTCATCAAACACTGTCTCCAACTTGTAAAAATTGAGCCTCACGACTTTTATTCCCGTTCCCCTCAGCTTATCGTCAAGTTTTTCCTTTGGCACTATCATAGCTCCGGGTCCAGCGTATGTTATTACGAGGTCAGGATTCAATGCTATGATCGCCTCTATGTTTGGATCCATGAAATTTCCAACGTCCGTAACGTTTGGGAGGTAAGGTTTCCTTGCTTGAGTGCTAAGACCAACTATCTTATCCTTAGCTCCGAAGAGCATAATCGCTTCGGCACAATGAGGATTTAGGCAAACAATTCTCTCAGGAACCTTTTCTATCTCAACAACGTTTCTTGCAGAATCCACGATCGTCAAAGCGGAAGCTGAGCATACTATTAGCAAGGAAGCTATAACACTTAAGATACCTTTCAGCATGTAATTAGTAGCACCTTTCGATTTATAAGTATTACGAAGATTAAAAAAATTACAAAAAGTTATTACTCAAGCTCACTTTCCATGTTCAGCATTATGCTTCGCAACTTTTTCAGCTTCTCTTCCTCCACCTTCCAGTATCCTCTCTTTTCAGACTCTAAGAGCAGTTCACAGATCTTCATTGTGGCGTAGGGATTGTTCTGCTGGAGTTTCTTTCTAGTTCCCTCATCGAAAACGAGCTTATCCGCTACTTCATCGAACACCCAGTTCTCAACTTTGCCCGTTGTAGCTGCAAAGGCTAAGAGATACTCAACTCTGTCTTTTACCTTCTTAGCTCCATGGAAGTCGTGTTTGAGCATTCCCTCTATCCAACGAGGATTGAGGAGTCTCGTCCTAGTTGCTCTTTCTATCGAAACCTTCAGGTCTTCAACAACCACATCTTCTTCCGTTGAATCAACGACCAAAATCTCTGCTCTCTCTCCTTTTTTCTCTTGCACACTCCTCGACAATCCACCTAAGAACTCGTAGTAGTGGTCAAGATCTGTGACCTCGTATTCAGTGTTGTCTCTTTCCTGTGTTACGATGTCAACGAACTTTAAAAAGCTTGAAAATGCCTTCTCGTTCTTCTCAATCCTCTTTTTAAAATATGCGTAGCTCATGCTGTCTTCGTAGCTTCTAACTAAGTCCTTCTCATCTTTCCAAGCACCACTTTCGACCAAGGTCCTCATAGAAGTTGCGTATTCAGTGGGAGAGGGACCAAATATTCTCGCCAATGCAAAATCTTTCAGTTCTCCTCTCAACTCAAGAAAATGCTTTCTGACATAGTTCTTCTCAGGTGGCTCCTCGAGATTTGCAACCATTTCTATTGCCCTGTTTATCAAATCTATGTGAGTTCCAAACGTGTCCCTGAATATCCCGCAGATCGTTATCATCACGTCTATTCTTGGTCTCCCAAGCTCTTCCAATGGTATGACTTCGAGCTCTTTAAACCATGGATTTTTATACTTAAGCCTTACACCGAGCAAGGAGAGTATCATTGCGATTGTATCTCCTCCTGTTTTCATTGTTTCAAATCCCCAGAGGACTATTCCGACACTTTCTGGATTTTTTCCATACTTCTTCAAATAGGAGTCTATTAGTAACTCTGCAGCCCTTCTCCCTCTCACTTCCGCTGAGACAGTTGGAATTTGTCTGGGATCAAACGCATACATCGCTCTTCCAGATGGATAAACGTCTGGATCCCGTATGGGATCTCCTGCACGAGCTGGAAGGATATATCTTCCATCCAAAGCTTTTAAGAGAGCTTCACTCTCAGAAGAGCTCTGAGCTCTCTTAACTATACCCTTTAAAAACTCAAAGTATCCCTTTGGTAACCATTTTGGTATGTTTCCGTTGAGCATCTCTTTTAGGATACTCTTTGCTTCTTTTTCTATCTCGTCAGCAAATCTCGATCCCTTTATTTCCTCCCAGTCCAATCCTTTTTGCTTTGCAATCAACTTTAGAATCGAAGGAAACTCCCTGTCAATCCGAAGAACTCCAAGCAAGTAGTCCAAGATCTCTTCTTCAGACCATTTTTTATCAATTACATGCAATCCATAAGGAATCAGCCTTCTTTTCATCCTATAGAGCTCCCTTCTAAGCTCTGAAGTATCTTCTGGAAGATGTAACTCGTTTGCGATCTCCTTTATCATCTCTAAAGTCTTTTCGTCCTTTTTTTCATCGTATTGGTTTAGCAAGTCTTCTAAGAGAATGTATTTTCCATAAAGCTCCGAAGTTCTCATAGGTGGAGATGCGTGGGAAATGCAGAGAGCATAAGACCTTCTTTTGGCAATCGTAGATTCGGATGGATTTCCGATCCAGTAGTAGTATATATGTGGAATCTTTCCTATAAGTATGTCAGGGAAGCACTCCGAAGACAAGGCAATTTCTTTTCCCTTCGTGAACTCAAGGGTTCCGTGCATTCCAAAGTGTACTATCGCATTTGCACGAAACTCTTTTTCCAAGAAGAAATAAAAGGCAAGATACTGATGATGTGGTGGCAAGTCTTTATCGTGGTAAGCTTTTTCCGGATCCTCGTGAACACCTCTGGAAGGTTGGACGCCCAAGAATACGTTTCCGAGAATCACACCCGGGATTACGATGTCTTTCTCATCGACCATCACGTTTCCCGGTGGCTCACCCCAGTGCTTCATGACGCTCTCTTGCACGGATTTTGGAAGGGTTCTGAACCAAGCCAGGTATTTGTCAAGGGAAATCCTGATCCCAGACTTTTGGATGTAGTTTGGACTGTTTACGATTCCAGAAGATAGAAAGAGATCTTTTAAACTCGTTTTTGGAATCTCAACTTTGTATCCAGAGTCTTTTAGTTTTTTCAAGAAAATTCTTAGGCTCTCAAAAACATCGAGATAGCCAGCGCTTGCCAAGTTCTCTTCGCCGGGTGGATAGCTGTAGGTTATGATCGCAATTCTTTTCTCGCTGTTTGGTATTTTTCTCAGAGCAATCCAGTTTTTGATCCGTTCAGTCAACTTTTCGACTCTATCCTCCAAAACTCTTAACCTCTTCCCTTTTCCAAGAATTGGGTCTTCGGAAGTCTCCATTCCAGCTATAAAAATCGGCTCTATGCATCCGTCCAACTCAGGCAGAGTTACGCCTATGACGATTTCCAGGGGATTTAGCCCTTCTTTGCTCTTTCTCCACTCCTCCACTTCTGTTGCGTAAGCTCGAAGTCCCATGAGAACGGGAACTTCCAAGTTCTGGAGAAGTTTATAAGTCACCTCTGGATCACCGCCGTATGGTCCGCCGTGGATTCTGAAGTATTGGAGGTTTAGGAAAAGATCAGGTTTCAGATCTCTAAGATATTTGCGGATCGAATCGACGTTGTATTCAACTTTGGACGCTATGAACAGCAAGTTGAAATCGTCTTTAAGTCGCTCGTAAATCGCATCAGCCATAACTCTGCATTCGTTGAAGTGCAAGCCCATATACATCAAAACTGCAATTGTTGGCTTTTTTGGATCATAAGGAAGAAGCTTTTTGAATTCCTCGACTTCTTCAACGAAGCCCGTTTTAGGTAAATAAAGAGCATAGTCAAGAATCCTTGGCGGGGGTATGTTTTTTATTTCTTTGATACCACCGTAATCCCTCAGCATTAGCAGAATGAGGTTTTTAATATTCTCAGCATCTCCTGCGCTGTAATACTGCTGTGCGAGGACCCAGTTTCTCATGTCTTTAAGAGTCCCATAGGGCAACAGTTTTCCCAAATTCTTCGCAAGCTCGGAAAATTTCTTCGCTTTGATGTACGTGCTTATATCGAACTGCCTTTCCTCGCCCTTGAAGATCATCTCACCTTTGAATTTACCCATCCTTGTGAGTCTCCAGATGTCTCGTGAGCCAGCGAGTAAAACTGCTACCGTCTTATCTTTCCCCTCGAGCATTCGAGGAAGCTTCCTCGCTATTCTTACGTCTCCTCTTATGTCTACCAGTATTATATCTGAGCCATCTATTTCTTCTTCGATGGGATCTAATGGGACATCTGGATTCTCAAATTCATCAAGGTAAACCTTTTTGACCGCAACTATGTCTCCATACTCCTTTTTGATCTTCTCGAGAGCCTCTTTTAACGATAAAGTATCATTTATCGTAGTAAGAGCGAGAATCTTGACTTTCTTCACGTCATCACCTCGTCAAGGTAAAAATGGTGTGCTTTGAAGGCTCTTGCAAGTTCCTCGAGCAGTCCAATGCTCCTATTTCTGTTTTCTGTGTTCACGATCACCAACTTTATACCATCCGCAATAGAAGACAAGAGCTCAAGATCTTCTTCGAAACTATTTCTCATGAAAACATTTGCTTTCCCGTCAGAGATCAAGAAAATCACGGAAGTTGCGTTTTTCTCTCTTTTGGTTATCTCGAAAGCTTTGAATAACGCTGGAGTTAAAGGAGTCTTACCGCCAGTCGGGAGTTTTTCAAGAGCTTCTTCAATCTTCATAACATCTGAAGTCGGTGGAACCAAAACTTGGGCTTCTTTACCTCTAAAAGCAATCAGAGAAACCAAATTTCTTTTTTCATAAGAGTGCTTTAGGAAAAACCATGCAAGAGACTTTGCAAGTCTTATCTTCTTCTCCATCCTCATAGAAGACGAAGAGTCCAGAACGATTACGTAATGAGCTCTTCCTCTACTGATCCTGACCTTTTCCATAATGTGTTCGGGAAGGACTTCTAACCTACCGGTTTCTTGTACAGCTTTTCTCAAAGTTGCATCGATCGCAATGCTTTTCGGATTCTTGCTTTCTCTTGCTCTGACGTATAAGCCTCTTTCACCCTCTTTTTTTGAAAAATCACGACCTCTCTGGTTTGTTGTTGCATCGATCAGCTCTAACAAGTTTTTTTTAGCCTCAAAATTTTTTTCAAAATCAAAAACGTCTTCTTTACTTTCTCCTCGTAGAATCGTTTCTATTGTCTCTTCTCTTAGCATTCTTTCTTTTTCAAATGGCTTTTGACGAGTTCTATGTGGTAAAGCAAGCATAGCAGCCTCTTTTATGTCTTCATCGGTAACTTTGTATCTTCCATCTAAGCTTGCAAGAGCTTTTGCAGTCTTCTCCATTGTTATGTCTGCACGGTGCGTCTTTATTCCAAGAGAAGTCGTTATTTCAACGATCTTTTCAAGCATCTCTTGCGAGAGCTTCACGTTTGGAAGATTTCTCCTTGCTTCAATTATCCTTGCCCTCAAGTCCTCTTGAGCCTCTCTGAACATTTCTTCAAACTTCCAAGGATCTAAATCGAAAAGTCTTCGGTATTCTATTATCTTCAGCCTTTCTTCTTTCGAATTTATTGCGTTCACATCTACGCACAATCCAAATCGATCCAGAATCTGTGGTCTCAGCTCACCTTCCTCTGGATTCATCGTTCCAACGAGAATAAAGCGTGCTGGGTGATACACTGAGATCCCCTCTCTTTCAACGATGTTTACACCCATCGCAGCAGCGTCAAGTAGAATGTTTACAAGATGATGATCGAGCAGGTTTACCTCGTCAATGTAGAGGATATTTCTATTTGCCCTCGCCAATATACCTGGCTCCAAAGCCTTTATTCCTTCCTTAAGAGCTCTTTTGATGTCTATGGTTCCAACCACCATGTCTTCGGTTGCGGACAAAGGCAAATCAACAACTTCCATCTTTTTTTCGACCCACTGCAGTTCTTCTCCCTTCTCACGTCTTTCTTGACAAGATACACACATCAATCTAAAGTCCTCTGGATCGCAGTTGAATGGGCAATCTTTAACAACCTTTATCGGTGGCAACAAGTCCGCCAAAGCTCTTACTGCGGTTGACTTTCCAGTTCCTTTGTCCCCTCTTATGAGAACTCCACCTATTGTTGGATCTATGGCATTGACAAGTAGAGCTTTTTTCATTCTCTCTTGACCAACTATCGCTGTGAAGGGAAATACGACGAACTTCCGTGGCATCTTCTCATCTCCAATTCATTTGACTTTTTGTCAAATCCATATGTTGTGTTACCTTTAGATTAAAAACTTTTCCGTAAGTGCTAAATTAGACGAAGATAGTATGATTTTTTTATTATTCAATCGAAATTAGATCCCAAGCAAATGCAGATTCCCAATGTTGACTCTCTTCAAAAACCTCTTCGCAACTTTGAAGCAGTTTAAAACTTGCTCCTTCGGCGTTATTGGCAAATCTCTGAGCAAGTAATCTGGATGGAAAACGAGCAAGCTGTATGGAACGTTCTCATCTATCGAAGCCATGAAGCTCGCAATTCCTTCAACCTCTTTCTCATCCACGTAGTATGGAAC
>JBKBUO010000053.1:0-9695 GCA_046290005.1 Archaeoglobaceae archaeon
GGACTACTGCATCGTAAAAGTGACAAAAAAGAACTGGGATACCCTAAGGCTCGTCAAGCAAATGGCAAAAGTGCTCAGGATGAGCCAAAAAAAGATCTCATTTGCGGGAACGAAAGACAAAAGAGCTGTAACCGTGCAGTATTTCTCGATAAAAGGTGCGAAAGGAGAAGATTTGCAGAGAATGAGCATAAAAGATGTTGAGATCGACTTCCTTGGGTATTCGAGACGTGAGATAAAACTTGGAGATCTCTTGGGAAACGTTTTCAAGATAAGGGTTCGCGGATGCAAAAATGGAGACAGATTTGCCAAAATTAGAGAGGAGCTCGAGGAAAAAGGTATCCCGAATTTCTTTGGTGAGCAAAGGTTTGGAACTCGATTCATAACTCACGAAGTTGGAAAACTCATCCTACAGCAAGACTTCAAGGAGGCTTTCTGGACCTACGTCGCAAAACCAAGTGACGTCGAAAATGAGGAGATAACAAGGATCAGACGAGAACTTTGGGATTGCAGAGATCCGAGCTTTGGCTTGAGAGAGTTTCCAAAGCATCTCGTTTACGAAAGGACTCTTCTTCAAAAACTGAAAGAGGGCTACGATGAGAGAAGAGCACTTTTGTCGCTGCCAAAGACGCTGAAGATGATGTTTGTCCACGCTTACCAATCGTATCTTTTCAACAGACTTCTTTCGAAGAGAATAGAAGACTTTGGAACCATAAAAACTATTTTTGAAGATGATTGGGCTTGTTACGTGACCTACAAGACAAAAAAACCGAGCTTTACCGATTTCAGCAAAGTTGGGATCAACAAGAGTAGGGTTGAGTTTCTGATGAAGGAAGGTTACGCAACCTTGGCTATTCCATTGATAGGCTACGAAACTCGGCTTGAAGGCTGGTGCAGAGTTGCAAAGGAGTTTCTTGCAGAAGATAGCTTGGACATTCCGAGCTTCAAAACAGAGGATAAGGAATTTTCCTCGAGCGGTTCTTACAGAAGCGCAGAAATCCCATTGAAAATAACAGAGCTTAGATTTGAAGACTGCTTCTTTCAGTTCTACCTCCCTGCAGGTTGTTATGGCACTGTGTTTCTCAGGGAATTTCTCAAAAAGGATCTCGCACAAAACGAGGTCGAATCATGATGCGCAGTCTTGGCTTCATCGCACTCGTGTTTCTAATTTCGCTTTGCACTCAGAGTTATGAAAGAGCTTTAGTCGTCGAAGTCATCGATGGAGATACGGTAAAACTTGAAAACGGCGAACTTGTTCGCCTTCTTGGGATAAATGCTCCTGAAAAAGGTCAGAGATTCTACGAAGAGGCTAAGAATAGACTGGAAGATCTTGTGAAGGGCAAGGAAGTCCTAATGGAAAAAGATGTGAGAGATCGTGACAAATATGGCAGACTGCTGAGATATGTTTACGTAAACGGAACATTCGTGAACGTGCTCATGGTAAAGGAAGGGCTTGCATATGCTTACATAGTGGAGAAGCTGCAATACGAGGACGAGCTTAGAAAAGCAGAAGAAGAGGCGAAATCGCTGAAACTCGGGATATGGAGTGAAACCTGGGATTGCGACAAATGCATTGGAGTCGCGTATTTCCGATGGGACGCTGAAGGTGATGACTGCGCAAATCCAAATGGCGAATTTGTCGTGCTCAAGAACTTCTGCAGGTTTGCTTGCGATTTAACCTCTTGGAGCATAAGCGACGAATCCAAGAACGTCTTCGTATTTCCAGAGTTCATCCTTGAAGGTGAAAAGAGTGTAATCATTTACTCTGGATGTGGTGAGAGCAATGAGAGAGGGCTTTACTGGTGCAGAAACGCAACTTGCAAAGCTGTCTGGAACAACGATGGCGATACGCTTTTTCTCATGAATGCGAGAGGTGAGATCGTTCTCCAGTATTCCTACGGAAAGTAATTTCTTTATATCCGAAGCTATTGCTACATGCTTGAAAGACAGACGAAGGACTTCATCAACATCGATCCCCTTCAAACCGGTGGAAAGCTGACTGAGGAAGCGAGAAGAGCGCTATTAGAATGGGGCGACGGATACAGCGTTTGCGATTTTTGCACCGCTGGAAGACTTGATCTGATAAAAACTCCGCCTATCTACGATTTTGTTCACGAAACTTTGCCAGATTTCATCGGCTGTGACGTTGCAAGGGTTACGACTGGTGCAAGGGAGGCGAAGTTTGCAGTCATGCATTCCTTAGCCAAAGAGAACGGATGGATCGTGATGGACGCAAATGCGCACTACTCAAGTTACGTAGCTGCTGAAAGAGCTAAGTTGAACATCGCATTAGTTCCAAACACTGGCTATCCTGAGTTCAAAATACTTCCAGAGAGATTTGCCGAGGTCATAGAAAATACGAAGAAAAAAGGCGAAGTTGTTCTCGCTTTAATAACTTACCCGGACGGAAACTACGGCAACTTGCCAGATGTGGAGGAAATTACAAAAATTTGCAAAGATTACGATGTCCCATTGCTCGTCAACGCAGCTTATGCAATCGGTAGGATGCCGATAAAGCTTAAAGATATTGGTGCTGACTTCATCGTTGGTAGCGGGCACAAGTCGATGGCTTCCTGCGGACCCGTCGGAGTTCTTGGGATGACCGCAGAGTGGGAGAGTATCGTTTTAAGAAAGTCCTCGAAGTACAAGAACAAAGAGCTCGAACTCCTTGGTTGCACCGCAAGGGGAGCGAGCATAGTGACAATGATGGCTTCATTCCCCGCTGTGAAGGAGAGGGTGAAAAGATGGGATGAAGAGGTTGAAAAAGCCCGATACTTTTCCTCAAAGATGGAGGAAATGGGTATAATTCAGCTTGGCGATAAACCGCACAACCACGATCTCATGTTCTTCCAAGCGGAAAATCTATATGAGCTGTCAAAGAAATCAAAAGACGGGAGGTTTTTCCTATACAAGGAGCTCAAGAAAAGGAAAATTCACGGAATAAAACCGGGACTTACAAAGAATTTCAAGCTCTCAACCTACAGGCTGAGCAAAGATGAAGTTGAAACTGTCCTTATGGCTTTCCGAGAAATACTTGGAATCGCCTAAAGTAAAACCACGTCGCCAGCCATGAAACTACCGCCATCGATGAGAAGTAGAAAAAGATATATTGCGTTCAAGATTATATCTGAAAGTAGCGTAAACGAGAGAGAGCTGTGGGATGCGATGATGAGAAACCTGATCTCGTTGTTCGGAGAAACTGAAGCGTTTGACGCTGGATTTAAGCTCGAAGAGTTCGACGGGAGAAAGGGGATCGTTTCGTGCAAACTTGAAGCCTTAGAAAGAGTTATGATCGCGATGACACTCATGGATAAGGTCGGAGAAAAAGACTTGGCTTTGATCACGCTCGGAGTTAGTGGAACCATAAAAAAGTGTAGAAAGAAATTGGAGGTGATATCGTGAATCTCCCGCAGATGGGTTACGACAGGGCGATTACAGTCTTTAGCCCTGATGGAAGATTGTTCCAAGTAGAATATGCAAGGGAGGCTGTCAAAAGGGGTGCAACCGCCATAGGTATAAAGGTAAGTGAGGGAGTTATCTTGGTTGCAGATAAAAGAGTTGGCTCCAGATTGCTTGAATCAGACACCATAGAAAAGATCTACAAGATTGACGAACACATATGCGCTGCAACCTCTGGATTGGTGGCGGATGCGAGAATCCTAATCGAACGTGCAAGGATTGAAGCGCAGATAAATAGGTTGACCTACGAGGAACCAATAACGGTCAAAGATCTCGCAAAGAGGATTTGCGATTTCAAACAACAGTTTACCCAATTTGGAGGGGTTCGCCCATTTGGCGTTTCACTGCTCATCGCAGGTGTTGATGCGGTTCCAAAGCTATATGAGACAGACCCAAGCGGAGCACTGCTTGAATACAAAGCAACGGCAATAGGAATTGGCAGAAACGTTGTGATGGAGTTCTTCGAGAAGGAGTATCGCGATAACATGAGCTTTGAGGAGGCTTTGATCTTGGCGTTGGTTGCGATGGGCAAGAGCATCGAGGGTGAGGTTCAAGCTGAAAACGTTGAAGTAGGCTATGTGAAGACAAGGGAGAGAGTATACAGGGAAATGAGCGTTGAAGAAGTTAGGAAATTCGTAGATAAAGCGAACGAGAGGATAAGAGCTGAGTTGAAGAAATAGTATGGTATCCCTCGAGAAGGCTGTTATTGCAAAGCTCCGAAAGGGTGGATCAGAGTTCGAGATCCTCGTAGACCCTTACCTCGCGAGAGATCTGAAGGAAGGGAAAGAAGTAAACTTCGACGACCTATTGGCTGTTGAAGAAGTTTTCAAGAACGCGAAAAAAGGGGAGAGAATTCCAGCTGAAGAACTCCAGAAAAACTTCGGAACAACAGATATACGCGAGATAGCGAAGAAGATAATCCTCGAGGGAGAAGTTCAGATAACCGCAGAACAAAGAAGAGAAATGCTTGAGGCGAAGAAAAGACAGATAATCGCCTTCATAAGCAAGAACGCGATAGATCCGAGAACAGGTGCACCACATCCGCCTGCAAGGATTGAAAGGGCTTTGGAAGAAGCGAGGGTGCACATAGATATCTTCAAGTCCGTTGAAGCGCAGATAAAGGATGTGGTCAAAGCTCTGAAACCAATTCTACCGCTTAAGTTCGAAGAGATAGAGATAGCGATAAAGGTCCCTGCTGAATACGCTGGCAAAGCTATTTCTGCACTTTACAACTTTGGAGGAGTGATTAAGGAGGAGTGGCAAAAGGATGGAAGTTGGATATGCGTCATGAAGATACCAACGGGTATGTATGGGGATCTCATGGACTTACTCGGGAGAACGACTAAGGGTGAAGCTTTGACGAAGCTCTTGAGGAGAATAGGATGAGACGCATAGTTCTTCCGGGAGATTTTCTTTCGAACAATCCAAAAACCGCTGGTTACGGCACTTACGTTGAAGGGGACAAAGTTTACGCAAAAATACTCGGGCTTTTTGAGGAAACAGATAACTCGATTAGAGTTATACCGCTAAAGGGCAAATATGTGCCCTCGATGGGGGACACAGTAATAGGGATAGTTAGAGAAGTGTCCGCAAATGGCTGGACCCTCGACATAAATTCCCCATACCAAGCTTTTCTGCCCGCAATGGAAAACCCAGAAATAAAGCCGGGAAAGAAGATAAGCGATGTCCTCGATATGGGCGATGCGGTGATAGCAAAGGTTGTGAGCATAGATCCGAGGATGAAAGTAACGGTTACCATGAAGGACAAGATATGCAGAGCGATAAGGTTTGGAAGAATTGTTGCAATAAATCCAGCGAGGGTTCCGAGGGTTATAGGCAAAAAGGGGAGCATGATCAAGCTCATAAAGAGCGAGTTGGATGTCCAGATGATCGTTGGTCAAAATGGATTGATATGGCTAAACGGAGATAGGAAAAAGATTTCGATCGCGGAAGAGGTTATTTATCTGATCGAAGAAGAGGCACATACGGAAGGTTTAACGGATAGGGTCGCAGAATTCATAAAGGGGAGGAAAAATGCACAGACCTGAAAGGCTGATAGTAGATGGTAAAAGGCTTGATGGTAGAAAACCAGACGAGCTTAGACCCATCAAGATCGAGGTAGACTTCTTGAAAAGAGCAGATGGGTCTTGTTACTTAGAGATGGGCAAGAATAGAGTTGTTGCAGCAGTTTACGGACCAAGAGAGGCGCATCCAAGGCATATTCAAGATCCAACGAAGGCAGTAGTGAGATACCGCTACAACATGGCTCCCTTCAGCGTTGAAGAGCGAAAGCGTCCGGGACCAGATAGGAGAAGCGTAGAGATATCGAAGGTCAGCAAGGAAGCGTTTGAGGCAGTGATAATGAAGGAGCTTTTTCCGAGGAGTGTCATAGACATATTCGTCGAAGTTCTTCAAGCGGATGCAGGCAGTAGAACTGCATGCATCAACGCTGCAAGCGTCGCTTTAGTTGATGCGGGAATTCCGATAAAGGGGATTCTAACATCTGTCGCGGTTGCAAAAGTAGATGGCACGCTTGTGCTCGATCCAATGAAGGAAGAGGACAATTTCGGCGAAGCAGATATGCCCTTTGCTTTTCTCATTCGTGGTGGAAAGATCGAGTCGATAGCTTTGCTCCAGATGGACGGTAGGATGACAAGAGAGGAGATAAAAGAGGCGATAAATCTCGCAAAAAAAGGGGCGATGGAGATTTACCAACTCCAAAGGGAGGCGATAATGAAGAGGTTCTTGAAGGAGGAAGAGAATGACTGAGGACATACTCTCAGAGGTTAAGAAGGACTACGTTCTTTCAAAGCTCAGAGAAGGAGAGAGAATCGATGGTAGAAAGTTCGATGAGTTTAGGAAGGTTGAGATAAAGACTGGTTTGATAGAGAAAGCCGAGGGTTCTGCGCTCGTAAAGCTTGGTAACACGCAAGTCGTAGTAGGCGTAAAAATGCAACCCGGAGAGCCTTTTCCAGACACACCAGACAAAGGAGTTATAATCGTAAATGCAGAACTTGTCCCTTTGGCTTCGCCAACCTTTGAGCCCGGTCCGCCAGATGAGAACTCCGTTGAACTTGCGAGAGTCGTTGATCGTGGAATAAGGGAAAGCGAAGCGGTCGACCTTTCGAAGTTGTGCATCGAAGAGGGGAAGAAGGTCTGGATAATTTTCGTCGACATCCATGCGCTCGACGACGATGGCAATTTGCTTGATGCATCTGCAATAGCTTCGATATGCGCTTTACTCGATGCAAAAGTTCCCGCGAGTAGGTTTGGAGTTGGAGAAGACTTTAAATTGCCCATAAACGACATTCCAGTGAGCGTTACATCGCTGATCGTCGGCGAAAAGTTTCTGATCGATCCATTGCGAGATGAGATGAGCGTAGGCGACAGGACACTCACGATAAGCGTCAACAAAAACGACGAAGTGGTTGCGATCCAGAAAAGCGGGGACTACTTGCTCAACGAATCTCTGTTTGAAGAGGTTCTCGAAAAGAGTATAGTAGCTGGTAGGAAGATTAGAGAAGAGATTCTAAGGCAGTGTTCAAATACTTGCTAATATCTTTTCGATGTTTTCAATTTCCTCCTTGACCTTTTCGATAGCGCGACTGCTGTCGAGAAACTCGATTCTCGAACCACATTTAGGGCAGAGGAAGTTCATCGCGATCGCCTCATCGTAGCTAACCTTGACGCAAACGTTTGGACAGATGTAGTAAATCTCCTCGCTCTCGGTCTCGAGTTTTTTCTCCAACTTCTCCTTTGTCTTTTCAAGCTCTTTTCTCAGCACGATTCTCGCCCTATCGTATCTTATCTTCCAATAATACTCCATCCACCCCGTTTCGTCGTCTTTCTTTCTCCTATATTCCGCGAGACCGACTTCGTACATTGCGAACAAAGCTCTGCGTATTTCGTTGATCTCGATGCCAAGCTCAAGGGCTAATTGATCGTCTGTGAACTCGTCTTTTATGCCAAGAGAATAAAGAATTGCACCAATTTCCCCCGCAACCCTCGAGACGAGTTCAGCTATGAGCTCGTCGCCTTTCATCAGTGCTTTCACATTTTTAACATATACCCATGCACCTATTTTAAGCTTGCGTTCTTGCTTAGGTTTAGCATTTCTTCAGTTAACTCAAAGTCAGCCTTGAAAAGGATTTTACAGTGTTATAAGACCAAGTCTAAACATGTCGTTGCTCGTCAAAACCCTCATTCCAGCCCTTCTCAATGCTTTAAGGGTTTCGAGCGTATCGTCGATGCTCCTGAGCATCTCTTCCTTTTCCTCTGGAATCCTACCGTGCACCCCTCTAAAGACCAAGCCGCGATCTGTGAAAATGTAGTTAGAGACGTGGTCGCACGTGAAGTAAGTTTCAACCTTTATCCCCGAAACGAGATTTCGCAACTCTTCGAGTTGTTGCTCCGCGTTCAAAGGCTCTAAGATTCCAATCATATCCGCATTCGTTATCGTGAGGTTTCTTATCCTAACAAACGTCGGTTTCACCTCGTTTATAACCTTTGCAGTGTTCTCAGCATGTTCTTTACTCCTTTCAACTCCTCCAAGACCTGTGATCACGTAGTAAGTCGTCTCAAAGAACTTCCCAGCTTTTTTACCAGCTTCGATTGCGTCCTCTGCTGTAATCCCTTTATTAACTTTTCTCAAGATCTCGTTGTCGCCACTCTCAAGACCCATGTGCAATCTCGTAAGTCCCACGGCCTTCAGTTCTCTCAGCTTCTCCTCTGACATCTTTGCAATCGTTTTGATTCTTGCATAAGCTGTTATCCTCTCAACTTCAGGTCTCTTGGTTTTCAGATAGCGAACAATTTCCACGATGTCTTTGTGGATTAGCGGATTTGAATCACCGAGAAAAGCGGATTTAGACTTCGGAAAGAACTTGGGAATTTCATCGATGTCCCTAAATATCTCTTCCTTCGGTCTTTGCTCGAATTTCGTGTTTTTATACATCGAGCAAAATGCGCATCTGTTCCAGTTACAACCACGAACGACGCGAATCAGGTAGCTGAAAGCCTCACTCGGTGGGCGAAATGGTGGGAGATCCATATCACTTCCTCAGGCTAAACCTCTTGAAATGCAGATTCGCCAAAGCTTTAAGCCACATCTCCGCTTCCACAATTACAAGATCGCTAAGCTTCGCGGAGCTTCTATCTACAAAACCCTGGTACTCTCCATCGACGTAGAACTCGATCCTTTCCCTCTTTATAACCAACTTCAAGGGATCGTCGTAGATTACGAGGTTACCGTTTTCGTTCTCAAGCATTTTTCCCAACGACTCGAATGAGTCGAGGACCTTGGATGCGTAGCTCGTGAGCATATCAACTCTCTGAAAGCTTTACTTAAAATCCTTTCTCTCTTCTTTCCCCCGATTCAATCTCGTGAAATCACGGGTAAGAAATAAAAAAGGCTCAGGAAGATCGTTTTCTCAACTCTTCCTCGAGAAGTAATCTTTTCAGCACCTTTTGCACGTAGTTTGTCGGCAAACTATCTCGAATCTCTATCTCTCTCGGAACCGCATACTTTGGCAATTCTCTTGCACAAAAAGCCATAAGCTCCTCAGGAGAAGCTTTTCCACCATCCTTGAGTTTAACAAAAGCCTTCACGAGTTCCGTTCCATCAGCCATCGGGACTCCTATTACCGCTGAGATCTCAACTGCAGGATGCTTCATCAGCAACTCCTCAACGACCCGCGGGTAAACCTTGTATCCAGAAACGTTGATCATCTCCTTCAATCTACCGACGATGAAAAAGAAGCCGTCTTCGTCCATGTAAGCCAAATCTCCTGTTGGAAGCCATCCATCTCTTATAGGACTCTCAGCGTTCCAATAGCCCTTCATCACCTGTGGTCCCCTAAGGTAAAGTTCTCCCACCTCTCCCGATTTTGCAATCGTTCCGTCTTCCTTAATTATCACAGCTTCGGTGCCAACCACGGGAACACCGATGGACCCAAGCTTTGCGTCAACCTCTCTGCCGAGGAACTTTGCGATCGCAAAGATGTTCACGTGAGTAACCGGAGACGTTTCTGTTAGCCCATAACCTTCAACAAGCGGAACTGGATATTTCTCAGAATACTTCTCTGCAACGACCTTTGGTAAAGGTGCTGAGCCTGAAATAGCGAGGAGAATGTCCATGTTTCTGTTTAAAAGCTTCATGTATTGCTTTGGAACCCCAACCACCATTATCGGCTTGTATTTATTCACCTTCTCCGCTATGTCGTCGTAGTTCCTTGGATCCG
>JBKBUO010000054.1:0-4175 GCA_046290005.1 Archaeoglobaceae archaeon
CAACCACATTCGTTACTTTGTTCAGCTTTATATTCTTCCTGAAGTAATCGACCGCAACACTGTTCAGCTCAACTCCAACGACTTCCCTCGGCTTTGAGAGCTTGGCGATCACTATGGCATAAGGTCCGACGCCCGCGAACATGACGAGGACTCTTTCTCCATCTTTTACGAGCTTCGCAATTCTTTCCCTTTCAGTCGAGAGCTTTGAGGAGAAATAAGCCTTCGTTGGATCGACGAGAAATCTGCATCCGTATTCCTTCGCAATCGTCTCCGTTTCTTCTCCATGGAGCTTTTCGTATTTCGCAACTCTGAAGGCCCCACTTACTTCCCCGACTTTCCTTAGAACGGTTTTAACATTTTTATGCCTCGATAGGATTGCAGAAACAATTAAATCGCTTCTGTGCATGAGCTCGTCTGGTATTTCAATGATTGCTACATTACCGACTATTTCAAAGCTCCTTCGCAAAATCTTTAGCTCTTCCTCCCTCAGTTTGTCCTTCAAAGCTTCTTTCAGAGACACCAAAAGCTTTTATCCTCGTTGCAATAAATCCTTACCATGCTTCGTGGGACTTATTTCATCACAGATTCGAGCTTCGGAAGCCATGAGGAACTTGCAAGAAAAGCCTTGGACTTAGGTGTGAGGATCATACAATTCAGGGAAAAGAAGATGAAAGACGGAGAAAAACTGAGGATTGCAAGGAATCTCCGAGAACTTACGGAAAGCTACGGTGCCATCTTGATAATCAACGAGCGTGTCGATTTGGCTATTGCTTGTGACGCTGATGGTGTGCACGTGGGTCAAGAAGATCTGCCGTGCGAAGTTGTGAAGGAAATCTTCGACGGAATCGTTGGCGTTTCTGTGTCCAACGTCGATGAAGCTGTAAAAGCTATGAAGGTAAACGCAGACTACTTAGGCGCAGGGCCGGTGTTCGCAACAAAGACTAAGGAGGATGCGGGGGATCCGATAGGAATAGAGGGATTGAAGAGGATTGTAGAGGCCTCAAAAATCCCAGTTTTCGCAATCGGCGGATTAAACGTTGAAAACGTCGTAAAAGTTTTAGAAGTTGGAGTCGATGGCGTTGCTGCGATTTCTGCAATCGCCGGAGATAGGGCGAAAGACTTTATTGATCTCGTGAACAAGTATCTGAAATGAAGTCGCTTTCAGAGCTCAAGGGCTATTGCATCGTCGGAAGACATTCCGCGGTTAAGACTTGTCTTTGGCTCAAGAAGTCGCTGAAGGACTTGGGAGTATGCTACAAGCAGAAGTTCTACGGAATCCAGAGTCATCGGTGCCTGCAGATGACGCCCGCGCTTCTATGCAACCAATTCTGCGTTCACTGCTGGCGTCCTTTGGAGTTGTTGAAGGACTTCAAAGGTTGGGATGAGCCTGAGCTTATCGTAGAAGAGAGTATAAAGGCTCAGAGGAGATTGTTGAGCGGATTCTATGGCACCGAAGGTGTGAACGTTGAGAAACTCAAGGAAGCGGAGAAGCCAAATCAGGTCGCGATAAGCTTGGTGGGCGAGCCGACTCTTTACCCAAGGTTACCAGAGCTCGTGGATTGCTACAGAAAAAGGGGATTTACGACTTTCTTGGTTACGAACGGAACGAATCCGAGGATGATTGAGCTCGTTAACCCTACACAGCTCTACATAAGTCTAACTGCTTTCGATGAGCAAAGCCACGTTGAGCTCAATCGCCCAAATAAAAGTCTTTGGAATCGAGTTTTGGAGAGCCTCGAGGCTATGAGAGAATCGAAGTCTAGGAAGGTTATAAGACTCACGCTGATAAAAGGGATAAACATGCACGAAAAGGCATTGGAAAAGTTCGACAAGCTGATAAGGATTGCAGAACCAGACTTTGTTGAAGTAAAGGCTTACATGTTTCTCGGCTACTCAAGGCTTAGACTTAGCTTAGAAAACATGCCAAGCCACGAAGAGATCGTTGAGTTCAGCAAAAAACTCGAAAAGCTTGGATACGAGATCGTCGATGAGTCTAAGGAGAGCAGAGTCTGTCTCCTGTCGCCGTTATGAACCTCGAATCTTGTAGAAAAAAGTTGGAAGAACTTGAAAAAGCGAGGGAGGAGCTTTTGAGCTTGCTTAGGGAGCTAAGGATAACTTCTTCAAAGGCAATCGTCGCAATCCACAGCGATCGAATCGAGGAAGCTGAGGAGAATTTGAAGAAAGCTTCAAAGATCTTGGAAAAGGTCAGGGAGTTCCAGAAGTTCCCAGAGATCTACGCAATTTCGCATGATTCGATGCAAGAATTTGTCGAAGCCATCTTTTTGCTAAAAATTGCAAAGAGAGAATTCGATTTCTCGCTGAGCTGTGACCTTTTGGATTCCGCATTCATAACCGGGCTCGCAGACCTCGTGGGAGAGATTCGAAGGCTTGCGCTTTCAAAGATGATCAAGGGAAGGATTGAAGAGGCTGAGGACCTCTTGGAAAAGATGGAAAGGATTTACAACGAGCTTGTTTCTTTTGCTTCTTTTCCAGAAAAGCTCGTTCCAAATTTAAGAGCTAAGCTTGACGTTGCAAGGGTTGCGATAGAGAGGACGAAGTCTGATCTGATTACGGCGAAGCTCTATGCGGTTCTGGATAGGAATCGATGACACCGACAGCGTAAAGGGGATGTGCACAACTTACATCGCACTGCTCTTAATCGATGCGATAAAAGATTTTGGAAAGATAATTGGATTTCCAAGGCTCATAAGACTTAACCCAACGATTCCCTATAAAACTCGAGGTAACGGCGCGGTAAGCTTTTTGGTTGATCTCGAAGACCTCGACAGAGCGATGGAAATTGCAGATGAGATCATCAAAAGATACGCGGAATTGGACGACGAGAAAACGAACCCCGGGGTTGTTTTTGTGAGAGAAGATAAAGCTCCGCTTTTAAGGAGCTTTGCAGAGAGGGCAATGAAAGACGTTCTAAGGATCGAAGATGCCATAGAAATCATAAAAAAGCACTCGATTCCACACCTAAGCTATAAAAACGGTCGAGGATTAATCGGAGCCCTTGCATCTATTGGAGCAGAGCTAAATGATTTTGTCTACGAGCTGATAACTTATCGTTTTCCGGAGAGATTTGGTAAACAGAGAGTCGTTGACGAGGACAGCTTTTACGAGCTCGATTTCCAATACTATCCGACGATCTTCGACACCGTGGACTGGTGCAACAACGTCGTTATGGCGGTCCCTGGAACTCCTTGTCCTGTTCTCTTTGGTCTCCGTGGAGAGAACGTTGAAATCTTAAAAGAGTCTATAAAAATTCTTAAAACAGAAAAGTGGGACAAAAAGGCGATTTTCATCACAAATCACGCAACAGACATGCACATAGTTGAAGGCGATGAGATCAAGGAGTTCAGATCTTATAGAGTCATTGGGAAAGTCCTTAAAAAACCCTACGACATCATCGGTGGGCACGTTTTCTTCGAATTAGAAACAAAGGGGGGCAATCTAACCTGCGCAGCCTTTGAGCCAACGAAGCAGTTTCGGAACGTGGTCAGAGATCTGATCGAAGGAGATTTGATCGAGGTCTACGGATCCGTGAAGAACTCAACGCTGAACCTGGAAAAAATTCGAATTATAAGTCTCGCCAAAAGATTCGCTGAGATTAACCAAATTTGCCCGAGTTGCGGAAAGAGAATGGAGTCCGCGGGTAAAAACCAAGGATTCCGATGTAAAAAGTGTAAAACAAGGGCTTTTGAGAAATTAAGAGTTGAGATCCCAAGAAAAATTGAAACCGGATTTTATGAAGTCCCTCCATGCGCTAGAAGACACTTGACAAAGCCTTTGATAAGGATGAAGGTTGAGAAGAGACATGTGTTCAGATAAAGATTTAAAGGGAGTTGCGGAGATGATGCGATGGAGTTCTTGCTGAGAGACGAGATAGCAAAGGGGTTGAGAAAGAGGTTTCGGGTGATTTCACCTTTTAAAGTTGGAATTGGCTGGATAGACGTTGCAATACTCGGAAAGGGGTCCATAGGAATTGATTTCTGTGAGAACTATGAGTCGAGCTTGGAAAGATTAAGCTCTTTTCCGTTCCAAGAGAAAATGATGGTTGGGACTTGTAACGAGTGCACTCGAGTTGAAGAGCTTTGCAAAAAGTTTGAGATCGAAATCCGAGATTTTGAGCCTTTTGAGTCGAGTTTGAGCTTAAAAAAGCTTGAAGATAG
>JBKBUO010000054.1:4274-8764 GCA_046290005.1 Archaeoglobaceae archaeon
TATTGCATCGCTTTACATCGCAAAGGAAGCATTCGACGATGGGAGTTACGAAGACCTGAAAATACTTGGATTTGCAACCTCTTACTCGAGATCTAAGATTGAGCCAAAGTTCTTCGTTACGCTGACGAGAGAGGGTTTTACGATTGCGAAAAAAATAATTTATTCGAGGCTTTTTGCGAAAGAGAGAGAACTTAGAAAACTCGCAAATCCTTTGAACTACTTGATAGCCTTGGGAATTTCAAGTTCGCTTTCAATAAAAGCTGGAGATGTTGAGAGCGCTGAAGATTTCAAAACTCTGCTTTTTGTGTGCAAGAAGATTCCGTTGAGTGCATTCATAACGAACTCAAATCACCCAAAGGTTGCCTTCTGCGAGTTCCTTTCAAACTCTGTGCTAAACGAAAAAGCAGTTGCTTTGGCAGAGAAACTGAGAGAGTTTGGGCTTGCAATAAAGCACAGGCTCTACTCACCAAGCGGTGATTTCATATGGGAAGAGTATAGAATTGCGAGAGAAGCGGTTGAGTTCCTTATAAAGTCGAGCTTTTATAGAATCGAGGTTGCGATCCTCGATGACTTCGTCTCACTTGTTTCAGCGATTCAGAAGAAAGCTGAGTTGATCGATGGAGAGAGCTTGAGAAAGGCGAAGGACATGAACTTGCTTAGCGATGAAAAAAGTTTCGAAGACTTCGCAAGGGTAAGAATTGCGATGCTAATCGAGAGAGCGCTTGAAAAACTCGAGTCTTAAGAGATCGATTTTTAGCCAAAACTGGAGAGATTTTAAATACTCTACGAGAAAAATCACCTTATAAAATGAAAGGGACACTGTTCGCGATAACCATTGTCTTCGCGTTCTTCATAGCGATTGGAGAGAGCGAGGTAGCGGGTGGTATGAAGAAGGTCGAAGTTCGCGAAGCCTATTTCGTTGGCGAAGAGATCATCGTAAGAACGAACTTCGAACCAGAAAACTCAATTTTGCTCGATCCAAATGGAAACAAGATACCTTTGAATTTCGAAGGTGAAGGGGAAAATTTTACTGTAGAAATTGAGCTGAAAAAAGACGTTGTTCTTGGAAAATACAAGCTAATACTGGATGAAATCGAAAAAGAATTTATCGTTGACTTCTGCGAGCTTAAAACTGAATACAATGAAGGAATCTTGAACTTAACTGCAAAGACTTTCTTTAAAGAGCCAATTATAAGGTACTCCATTGGATCGACGCAAGGGGAAGGCGTTGGATTTGTTCGAATTCCAGTTCCAGCTGGAGAGCATGAGATCACAATAGAATGTGGCAACAGTTTTCTGAGGGAAAAGATAAACGTTGACTTCTCGATAGTATATGACAAACTCGTATTCGCAGTCTTGGATGGAAAAAGGGTTGATGCGAATCTCAAGGTGAGAGATCTCGAATTTAAAGGTCATTTCGATCCAAAAGAGCTGAATTTGACGAATTTTTTAGTAGAAGCTGAATACGGGCATTTAAAAGCTAAAAAGGAATTTGATTTAAGCCTCGGGATCAGGGAAATCTATTTCCCTGGAGAGAAAGTTGAGATAAAAGCAGATTTTGCAAAAGAGGGGAAGCTGATCGATCCAAATGGGAGAGTTCACGAGCTTGCTTTCACGAACGGCGTTGCGGAGTTCGAACTGAAAAGGGAAGTAATCTTAGGAGAGTATCGAGTGATCGTTGGAGAAATAGAAAAAAGCTTTTACGTGGACAGCTATGAAATTTTAGCTTCCTTTGATGGAAACAAAGTAATTGGTAACGTTTCATGGCATTTCTTTGCCCCAAAATTCGTCGAAGTTGTTACAAAGGATAAAAGCTTTGAAGTTGAGCTTTCAAACGGATCTTTTGAATTTGAAAGCGACGAAGACGTTCTTATAAAATGCGGTAACGCTGAAGCGATCGTTAAAAAGAAGTTCATTGAAGTCCGCAATCTTTACTTCTTGGGTGATGTTGTAGAAATAAATCTGAACTTCGAAGCCAAAGAAGGAAAAATCTTTGCTCCTTCGGGAGAAGTATTGATTGATTTCGAAAACAGGAGTGCGAGGTTTATAGCAAACGAAACAGGGTTATACAAGGTGCTCGTCGATGGAGTTGAAAAGGAGTTCATCGTAGACAACTGCGAGATAAATGCGAGCTTCGATGGAAAAAAGATTGCTGGAGAAGCCAGATGTATTTACATAGAACCTGAGCTCGTGAATTACAATGTTTCTGGAATCGAAGGGTTTGCAAACGTTGAGAACGAGAGTTTCGAGATAGAATTAGATCTGCCAACGGGTTTTCACAACGCAACCATAAGATGTGGGAATGCGCAACTTAGACTTGAATTAAAAATCGAAGCTCCAAAGGAGCAAGTTGAGGTGGAGTTGAAAGATTTCTACTTCTTGGGCGATGTTGTGAGGATAGCTTTGCCATTTGCTCCGAAGAAGGCTTTGCTTATAGCTCCAAGCAAAAGCTTTGAGCTGAACTTCACAAGGATGAACGAAAGTTACATCGCAGAGTTCATCGTAGAAGAAGTTGGGAAGCACAGAGTTGAAGTTGACAACGTTACAAAAGATTTCTTTGTCGAAGACTATAGAATCGAGGCGAAGCTCGTTGATAAAAAGGTTGTTGGGAGGGTTTCATGGAACTTCGTTAAGCCAGAGTTCGTCGAGTTCAAGAGCGCTTTAGAAAAGGGGAAAGCGAATGTTAGTGAAACTGGAGATTTCGAGATCTCTCTCAGCGAGGGTTGGGAATTTTTAGAGCTTAGATGTGGGAATTCGATGCTAAGGATAATTGAAAAGAAGATCTTTGTCAGAGATGCTTTCTTTGTGGGAGACGAGATCGAAGTGCTTGCGAACTTCAAACCAGAGAAGGCACACTTGACGCTTGAGAATGAAACTTTTGAAATCGATTTCGAAGAATTTAACGGTAGCTTTGTATACAGGTTCGTCGCAGAAAAGCCTGGAATATACGAGCTTAGGGTTGACGAGGTTGAAAAGAAAATATTCGTAGATTCATGCGAATTGGATGCGGAGATCGTTGATAAAAAGGTTGTTGGGAGGGTTTCGACGATCTTCTCATCGATAAGCTCTCTCGAGTTCATCTTGCCTTCGAACGAATCTGGCTTTGTGGAAGTGAAAAACAATAGCTTTGAGATCAATTTACCAAAAGACACGACTGAAATCACTTTGGTCTGCAAGAAATCGGTTTTAAAGCTGGAGGTAGGAGCATTTGAGAGAGTAGTTTCCGATTTCAAAAGCATCGAGCTCAAGAAAATGGTGTTTAACTTCTCAATCGACAAAGGGAAGTTCGAAGCCTTGGATTTCGATGGAGAGAATCTGAGCTTTGTGATCTCCGGATTAAAGCTTGGAGAAGAAGTTAGCCTTGGGATCTCGCTGCCCTTCGAAATCCCAGAAGGTCTTCACTTCTACTATTGGAAAGAAGCCAATGGAGAGCTCGTTGCGGTCGATTACACGATAAAAGACAAGAGAGCTGTGATCTTGAAGCTAAAGGATGGGGAAGATGAAGATAGAGTTGAGAACGGTGTGATCGTCGATCCCCTGAGGTTCTATGTGCCAAAGATAGATGTTGAGAAGCTCATCGATGGTAAAAAGGGATCGTTAAGGGTAGAAAAAGAAGAAAGATTTGAGATAAAATTTGAGACAAGTGGAGAAATAAGATATCTGGCATTCGTTGATCCAGAGAACTTGCCATCTAAGCCAGTCGATTTCCCATATGGTCTTGTTAAGTTCGAAGTTGAAGTTGGAAGAGGAGAAGAGGCTGAGATTCGAATCACTTATCCGTCGCTTGAAGGATTCGTTGGTGATGATGGAAAAGCGAGGTTTTACAAGTTCAATCCCAAAACTCTGCATTGGGAGAGCTTCGATGTTGATGTTGACAACGACACGATAATCCTTAGATTCAAAGACGGTGGCTTCGGCGATGAAGATGGGATTGAGAACGGAATAATAAGCGACGACGGTGGCGTTGGCTGGGCTGGTTACCCCGGGCTTAACGGGGCTTCGATATGCAGAGATGGAAAGACGAACGAAATCCATACCTATTGGGTCTACGTTCCCTCTGGAAATACTTTCAACGTTAGCGTTTACGATGGAGATGCTCTTTACGATGGAGATGCTCTTATTGTTAGGGTTTACTATCCAAGCGGAACTTTGTATGGCACATACAACGCATCTGCAAACGATGGTTGGGACAATTTCACGATCTATACAAACTCGATCTTTGGCTGGTGGAGAGTTGAGATCTTCGAAGACTCTTGGCCAAGCTCAAATGGGAACTACTACGGCTTGCGAGTAAATGGAACAGACGAGATAAACATAAGGGTTAATTACAGCTGGAACGTTGGTGGGCAGAATTTCTATGGCACGCCAGACAGCGTAATAGTTGGGGAAGAGACTTCTCTGAATCTATCCCAAAATTACTACGTTGTTGCAGACATATTCAATCTCAGCATTTACGATCCCGATGATAGGGATAGGCAGGAAAGATTAAG
>JBKBUO010000055.1:0-8525 GCA_046290005.1 Archaeoglobaceae archaeon
TCTTGGCTTCACGATCATCACCGGCGTTCTAAGGATTTTCCACCTTGGCTACGGTGCAACGTTCTTAATCATAGCATATGGAACGTGGATGTTCTGGAAAGACCTCGGCGCAGACTTCTTTGCATCGATCATCCTAAGCTTCGCCTTGATAGCGTTGTTCACAATTGTAGTGTATAAGTTGGTCGTGTCAAAGTTTCTGCAAATGGAGGACTACCTACTTGCAGCACTGCTTTCGGTGTTCATAATCATCGAAGAGATTGTGAACTTCGTTTATCCTGAGATCGTCGGAGTTTACTTGCCCACTTCGGTTACGAGGGAAACGTTAACGATTGCGGGTGCAAGTGTTCCGGCGCAACTCGCAGTCGTAGCTTTTAGCGCGATAGTGATCATGGCGATCTATTTGATTCTTCTTGCGAGAACCAAGATTGGATTGATAATGCGCGCCATAAGCCAGGATCCATTTGCATCGAAGCTGATGGGTGTAAACTTCGACAGAATGTTCATTCTCGCCCTTTTCGTAGCATCTATCCCACCGGGGATCATAATACTGCTCATATCCCCAGTCTGGGCGCTGAATCCGTTCGTCGGCTGGCCATTGTTCACCTATGCAATTTTAGCCACCGTTCTTGGAGGGCTTGGGAATCTGAAGGGAACAATAATGGCTTCCTACATCCTTGGCTTTGTGTTCGCAGTCACTGGCTTCGTGATAAACCCGAGGATGATGCTTTTGGCTGCGCTTGTGGTGGTGATAATTGTTCTCGTCTTCAAACCACGTGGTCTTGCGAGGGCTGAGACGATATGGTGAAGCTGGAACCAAGAAGAGGAAGATTGATCATACACGTTTTCAACAGAAAGTTCGAGTGGACGATCGAGCCACGATACTGGCGAAATCCAATTATCGGAGTAATCATCTGGTTAGCTATCCCGTTGATAATTATTGGAGTTTCACAGCTCTTTCCGATTAGCGTCCTAAGCTTGATCTCAACGCTGATCTTTGCCAACATCCTGTGCATAGTGGCGATACCGTTGACTGTGCAAGTAATAGGCACAGGTCGAGTTAACTTTGGACCGCACTTCTTTGCTGCAATAGGAGGTTACACGAGTGCTTTGTTGAGCAAAAACTTTGGTTTATCACCGATTGCAACTTTACCAGCTTCCTTCGCCTTTGGGGCGTTGATAGCGCTCTTTCTTAGCCCAATTACGATAATCTCTCGAGGGCTTTACTTCGTGCTCATAACTCTGCTCTTACCGTTCATACTTCTCGAAATAGCCTATTGGCGCTCAGACGTCTTTGGTGCTGAAACAGGAATTCCTGGAGTCCCAGTACTTCTTGAAACTGGAAACATTTTCTTGGACACTATCATGTACTTCTACCTCTCCCTCGTAATAGTTCTGCTGTTTCTTTTCTTTGCAGACAGAGTCCTCAGATCACGCTACGGTTTTCTCATGGGAGTTATAAACGAGGACGAAGAGGTGGCGGAGAGCTACGGCATAAACACAGCAAAGATAAAGATTCCGACTTTCACGATTACAAGCGGAGCGATGGCTATTGCTGGCTGGTTTATAGCGCACTACTACGGATCTTTCACAGGACCAGCATGGCTTTATCCGACTTTTCTAATCCTCATTCTCCTCACAACGACTCTTGGAGGTAAAGGTGCAATCTATGGAGTTGTTTTAAGCGCTTACGTAATTGCATCGCTGAGAGAGATTACAAGGGTCACCTTTGGCGAGCTTTCGATCGTGGTGTTGTTCATAATACTACTCTTACTGCTCTACTTCCTACCCGAGGGCTTCTGGGGATTGTATAGAAAGAGGAGGTATCGAGAATACTTCCCGTCTATAAAGATAAGAAGGGGGTAAAGATGCTCGATTTGAAGAACGTGAAGAAGAAATTTGGTGGAATCGTTGCAGTCGACGACGTGAGCGTGAAGGTAGAAAAGGGAGAGATCGTTGGACTCATCGGTCCAAACGGCGCTGGGAAGAGTACTCTGATAAACTTGATCTCTGGTTACTACTATCCAAACGAGGGGAGGATAGTTTTTGGAGAAGAGGACATAACTTGGAAGAAACCCTTCTACAGAGCTAAAAAAGGGATTGCGAGAACCTTTCAGAACCCAAGACTTGTTGGAAACATGACTGCGCTTATGAACGTTCTATACGCTATTCTCTGCAAAGATGGGGGGGAAGACTTAACTCTACACGAAGCTTCAGCTGAGGCGATGTATTACCTTGACCTCTTTGGTTTGCTCAAGAGAAGAGATGTTCTTGCCAAAGATCTCCCAATTTACGAGATGAGACTGCTTGAACTTTCGAGGGCGTTAGCCTTAAAGCCAAAACTTTTGCTGATCGACGAAGCGATGGCTGGGTTGAATCCAGCGGAAGCAGAGAATGTGTCGAAGCTGATAACGAGAATAAGGAATGAATTCGATTTGACGATTGTATGGGTAGAGCACGTACTTAGAATTCTCATGAGATCCGTGGAGAGAGTTGTTGCCATGCACTACGGAAAGATCATCGCAGACGGGACTCCGCAAGAGGTTTCGAGAGATCGGAAAGTTATCGAAGCCTACATCGGTGAGGAGATATGATGAAGCTCGAAGGCATCGAAGTTTGGTATGGGAAGATAATGGCGGTCAGCGAGATAAGCTTAGAGGTGAACAAAGGAGAGATCGTTGGACTCATCGGTCCCAACGGCGCTGGGAAGACTACAATACTGAACTCGATCATAGGAGTCATCAAACCAAGGAAAGGAGAAATTATTTTTGAGAAAGAAAAGATCAACGACTTACAGACACACGAAATAATAAAGAAGGGCATCGCAATTGCTCCCGAAGGTAGAAAGCTGTTTCCGTTCCTCACAGTTGAGGAGAACTTGTTGATGGGCGCAATAAATGGCGAAGCTTGGAAAAATAAGTCTGAAAATCTTAAGTTTGTGTATTCACTTTTTCCAAGGCTAAGTGAACGAAGGGCTCAGCTTGCTGGAACTCTAAGCGGTGGAGAACAGCAGATGCTCACGATTGGAAGGGCTTTGATGTCAAAGCCCAAGCTATTGCTCGTCGATGAGCCGAGCCTTGGACTCGCTCCGAAGATTGCGCTTGAAATCTATAAGCTTTTGCAGAAGCTCAGAGACGAGGGCGTTACGGTTCTTCTATCAGATCAGAACGCAAAAAGAGTTTTCGAAATCTCCGATCGAGCTTACGTAGTAGAGAACGGGAGAATTGTGATGCAAGGCAAAAGCTCGGAGCTTGAAAAAGATGAAAGGATAAGGAAGGTGTATTTAGGCTTATGACGGACTACTTTGAGTTTATCGGGTCCCTTATGAAAGGGAAAGGGCGAGGCGAAGCGCTCAAAGGCTTAAAAGTCGTGGAAATAACACACTTTATATTTGGACCAAACATAGGCAGAGTTCTCGCACAATTCGGTGCTGAAGTCGTGAAAATCGAAACCCCTGGCGAAGGAGATAGATACAGGATTGCTGCAATCTTTGGAAGATTTTACAATCGAGCAAATCTGCTTTACGCAATTTTGAATGCAAACAAATACATAATCGCTGCGGATGCGAGAAACGAGAAAGCGAGGAGGATAATCTTTGAACTCTTGAAGCAAGCAGACGTCTTCGTCGAGAACCTCAGCGCTGGGCTCGTGGATGCGATGGGAATCGGTTACGATAGAATCGTGAAGGTTAACCCGAAGATAATCTACGTAAGCTGTTCGGGATACGGCCAATACGGTCCTTTGAGCAAAATGCCAAGCTTTGACGTCGCAGCACAAGGCGTTTCAAGTGTTGCGATGAAAACAGGCTGGGAAGACGTGGACGAGTTCTACAAGCTCCCAGATTACTTTGGCGACTACTTGCCATCGATGATCGCAACTTTCGCAGTACTTTCCGCCCTCTACCACAGGGAAAAGACTGGAAAAGGACAGTATATCGACATCTCGCAGTGCGAATCTCTAATGAGGTTCATGTATGACTTCACGTTCTATAGCGCAACAGGAGAAGAAATCGGGAAAACGGGTAACATAGACCCCGCTTCAAGTCCTTCAGGGATTTTTAAAACCAAGGATGGGAAATTCGTTGCCATATCTGTGCTCACAAACTCGCAGTTCAACTCCCTTAGATCTTTGATTCCAGAACTCGAGGATGGGAACAGATTAAAGAAGGAAAAGATAAAGGAGTTGAACACCAAAGTTGCGAGATGGGTTGAGCAAAAAACGATTGACGAAGTCCTCGAGGTTGCTAAGAAACTCGGAATTCCGGTGCAACCAGTGTTAGACGACAAAGAGGTGATCGAAGATCCGTGGAGATGGGAAAGGGGGAGTCTTTTGAAGTTCAGAGATCGATTGCTTGGAGAGATTCCGATTACCGGTGCTATAGTTGCGATGAGCGAAACACCGGGGAAGACAAAGTGGCTTGCGAGACCAGTGGGCTATCACAACAGGCTTATTCTCAAGAAATGGCTGAAGATGGGCGAGGAAGAGATCAAGAAACTCGAAGAAGAGGGCGTTATTGGCTACTGGGACGAAATGCCCGGAGTTGCGCCACCTCTGATCTGGAACGCTGAAAAAGATGAAGTTTTCAAGGGGGGGAAGGATGAAGAGGGATGAAATTTTGATGAAGCTCTTTAGCGAAGACTCGAAGCCCTTTGCTCTCGAAGACGTGTTTGTAGTGGAGATCGCTGAGGAGAACTTTGCTGCTGCGATTGCGGGTTCTTTGCTTGCAGAGATGGGGGCAAAAGTTTTAAGAGTTGAGTTCAGCGATGAAGCGAAAAACATCAGTCCATTTGGTGTGAAGATTGGGGGAGTAGGAATTCCATACTTTGTAGAAAGCAGAAACAAGGAGATCATGAAGTTCAGCGATGAAATAAGGGAAAAGATATTCTCCGCAGACGTCATCATCGACGGAACCCTCCCCGGTTACCTCGACTCTATTGGAATTGGTTACAGACAGATCTCCAAAAAGAATCCCAAAGCTATATATGTCGCAATTTCGCCTTTTGGGCACTTTACATTGAAGGCGAAAGAATTCAAAAACGTTCCAGACTCAGATCTTACTGCACAAGCCTACAACGGATATCCTACGCTCATAGGCAATCCCTACCTCACGGGTGAACGCTCTTATCCGCTTCGTGCGGGACTCTGGGCTGCTTGGGCTATGGCGGGTGTGAACGCAGCGGTTGGTGCAATGATAGCTTTGCTTGAGAGGCTGAGAAGTGGAAAAGGGCAATTCGTAGACGTTGCAACAAACGATGCACTCGCAGTAGTTACAACTTTTCCCGCGGTCATGGGTTTCTTGTTCGATAAACCAAGGGGGCGGTTTGGGACGATAGATTACCTCTTTTACCCATTTGGTTACCACAGGGCCAAAGATGGCTACATCGCACTTGCAACCCCTACGGATGCAGATTTTAGGGCATTGCTCAAGATACTGAAACGCTGGGATCTTGAACCGGATTGGAAGTTCACGCTCGATAGGATCTCGGATGACCTTGAGCGAATCAGAGTGCTTGATGAGGAGTTGAACAAAACCCTCCAGAATTTCACGATAAGAGATTTGCTAAAGAGATCTGCAAAGATGCGAAAATCAAGACTTCCGTTTTTCGGGAAATTCCTTGGAAGACCTGTGATCGTCAAAATAAACACGTTGAAAGAAGTTCTACAGGACGAGCACTGGAAGGTCAGGAGAAGCTTTTTAAAAGTAAAGCTCAATGGAAAGGAAGCTGTAATTCCAAACTCTCCAATAAAAGCGTCTGAAACGCCCCCAAGGGTTAAAAAAATGCTCGGAAAAGAAGTTACGGATTAATTTTTTTACTTTTTCATTAGAAGTTTGAGAATTTCGATGATGATGTCGCCCGCTACTACTGCGAAGAAAAATCCGAGGGTTATAAACACTATAAACGGCAACGCTGGTGTCACCCAGACTTCTTCGATGCCGTGATCTCTTAGACGGCGCAACTTCTCTTCGTCACATTCAACAGCTCTCCTCAATCTCTTCAACTCTCCTTTTTCGTCGACGAACTCGAAGAGGTTGTGAAATCTTATCTTACTAACTGGAATTTTGTAGCCAGCAATGTAGAATATGGGATTTTTTAACAATCCTTGGAGACCTTCCCTCCATATATTTCGAAGTAGCAGAGAAAAAATCATGAATGGGGCAAATATAACGGAATTTGCGAGAACAGAAAACGCGAAGATTCCAAAACCTTGGTTGAGTATGGGAAAATCGTATATCTGGGGGTAGAAGGGAAAGACTATTGCGAGGCACATCAACGCCTTTGCATCTGCGCCACCGTAGGCGTTTATCGCGTAGATAAAGTAAGCGAACGCGATCATGAACGCTGCACCGAGCGTTGCAAAGATCAAGGATATCGGGTTTTTAAAGAACAGCAAGTAGATCTCGTATCCGAGTATTGGCGATACCACGACCAACATAATCTTCCAAACTTTGTTTGGCACAATCCTACTTCTGATATCGAGAAGGCATGCGTAGACTAAAAATATCGAGACGAGAACTACTTTAGCGATTTCCAGAACCTCTAAAGAGTTCATAGAGATCCGATAGTATTGCACTCGCAGTCTCGAATTTTCCAGCACCACGACCAGCGACAAAGATTTCTCCCGCAGTGTCGGTGTTGATCAAAAGGGCGTTCAAAGTTCCCTTTATCGCAAGCGGGCTGTTGACCTTCACAAGCCTTGGAGAAACCCTCAGCTTCCTACGATTTGCTTCTGCGATCAACCTTATCGTGAACCCCTTCTGCATTGCAACCTTGAAAGCATGCGGTGTTATCTTGGTTATCCCTTCTCTCTCTACTTCTTCAAACTTCGCTGGAATTCCGATCGTGTTCGCCAAGATGACAAGCTTTATTCCTGCGTCAATGCCTTCGACGTCTGCAGTTGGATTCGATTCAGCGATTCCCATCTCTTGCGCCTCTCTTAAAACTTGGCTGTAAGGCAAACCCTCCTCTTCCATTCTCGTGAGGATGTAGTTGCAAGTCCCATTTAGGATTCCATTGAGGCTCTTTATCTCACAAAGCGCTAAGTAGCTGTTAAGCAGTCTTATCACAGGCATAGCACCGCCAACCGTTGCCTCATAGAGCAATCTCGCGTTTTTTTTCTCAGCCAACTTTAAAAGATCGGGCAAAGCAACCGCGATGCTTTTGTTGCTTGTGATCACACTCGCCCCTCTGTTTAACGCGGTCTTCATGTAGGCTATTCCGCTCTCCTCGAGTCTCGTTGTAGTTACTTCGATCATCACGTCGTAATCTTCTTGCTCTACAATCTCGCTTGTAGGTCTT
This sequence comes from Archaeoglobaceae archaeon, assembly GCA_046290005.1. Taxonomy (GTDB): domain Archaea; phylum Halobacteriota; class Archaeoglobi; order Archaeoglobales; family Archaeoglobaceae; genus WYZ-LMO2. The sequence continues at coordinate 7,296 of JBKBUO010000055.1, forward strand.
TGCTCTGGCAATTTGCCCTTTTTCCTGATCTCTATCGCGTCTTCGAGTTTGAATTCCCCTGAGATAGAGCCAGTTAGGTCTGAGATAGCGACGACTTTGAACTTTCCGATCTTTTTCTCGATTTCGTCTCTCTTTCTCACGAGCAACTCTGCTACTCCTTGCCCAACGGTTCCGAAACCTATGATCGCGATTCTGATCATATCACATCCACTGGTTCAACGACTAAAATTCCCTTTTCTCTGCATATTTCTCTCACTCGCTCAATCGCCTTCTCCAATGCTTCTTCACTTTTTGCGGTTATCGTTAATATCGCGGTCGATGGCTGGTTAAGTTCAGGCATTCGCAAGTTTAACTCCACGCATTCAGCTTCTGAGTTGTCAATCCTCTTTATTGTGTCGCTCAAATCCGTGTGCACTACGTGTCCAATAAGCAGTAGTGAAATTGCAAAGCTTCTGATCTTTCCGAAACTTCTAACAACTGCAAAATCCTGAAGCTCTTTGAAGATCTTTTCAGCTTTTTTTGATTCAGCTGTGAATGAAATCTCCACCGGAACTCGGTTCAAAGGAGTTTTTCTTCCGCGTTGATGGACAATTCCTACGATGTTGCCCCCATTCTTTGCGATCGGTTCGAGAACCCTAAGCAGTTGTCCCGGTTTATCCTCAAGCTCCACTAAAAGTGTAAAGAGTTCACTTTCTTCACTCATATATCGGAACTCCCTCTGTCTGAGTGAGTTTTTCGAACTCCACCATCAAAAGCTTCGTAACTTTTCCTGGTTTTCCATCTCCTATCTTTCTCCCATCGATTTCAACAATAGGAGCGATTTCTGCAGCGGTTCCAGTTACGAAGACTTCGTCTGCGGTGTAGAGGTCGTAGAGTCCTATATTCCTCTCCTCAAATGGGATTCCGAGCTTTTTGATGATTTCGATCGTGACTTCTCTCGTTATACCCTTGAGATTGTTTATCGTTGGTGGTGTTACGATTTTTCCGTTTTTAACGATGAAAATGTTATCACCGCTACCCTCAGAGATGAAACCGTCTTTGTCGAGGATAATGGCTTCATCTCCGCCCTTGGCATTTGCCTCGATTTTTGCAAGGATGTTGTTCAGGTAGTTCAGCGATTTTATGTTCGGTGGCAACGCGTCGTAGCTAACCCTTCTAACGGCTACAGTGACAGCTTTGAGCCCTTTTTCATATAGGTCACCATACATCTTTCCCCAGGGCTTTGTTATG
>JBKBUO010000056.1:0-5061 GCA_046290005.1 Archaeoglobaceae archaeon
CTGATTCACCGTAGAACTTGCTCATTATCTCTGGACCGCTTATACTTATGAAGTGTGCATTCACTTCATTGGCAACTGCCTTCGCAATTAGCGTTTTTCCTGTCCCCGGGGGACCGTAGAGCAAAACACCTTTTGGTGGCTCTATTCCGAGACGTTCGAATAGCTCCGGGTGCTTCAAAGGAAGTTCTATCATCTCCCTAACGAGCTTGAGCTCTCTCTTTAACCCGCCGATGTCCTCGTAGGTAACACTGGGTACTGATCTCTTCACTTCCTCTGCTGGTTTTTCCTTTAACTCGATCCCCGTGCTTCTGTTCACAACAACGACTCCTGCTGGCTTTGTAGCAGTTATAACGAACGTGAGCGTGTGTCCAAAGACCTCGACTCTGATCTTTTGCCCTCTTATCACTGGGCGCCCTTCAAGTAGACGAAGCAAGTAGTTCTCGCCTCCCATCAGTCTAACAGGCTCAGTTGGAGCCAAGGTTATGCGTTCCGCTGGTTTTGCGTCGACTTTCTTTATCCTCACCCTGTCGTCGATCCCGACCCCAGCGTTACTCCTTAGGCTTCCATCGATCCTTATTATGCCCTTCCCCCTATCCTCTGGGTAACTTGGCCATACGATCGCTGGAACAGTTTCCTTTCCTATGATCTCGATTATGTCTCCGCTCTGAATCCCGAGTTTTTCCATCACCTCTGGATCTATCCTCGCAATTCCCCTACCAACATCCCTATAGAACGCTTCCGCTATCCTCAATATTGCGTCATCCTTCATCACACCACCTCTAACACCCATACTTCTTTATCCCCAAGTATCTCCTTCCTAACGAGTCCCCTCTTCTTTAGGGACTCCAAGACACTTTCAACCTCTTTGTATGGGATCTTGAAACACTCCGCAATGTCGGTCGCAGTTCTCATACCTTTTGTCATCGCGAGCAGAACCAAACGTTCCAAGTCGTCGGTAACGATCTTCTCAACCTCCTCGAGAACTTGTTCAGTCAATTCGTTCAGCTTTGAGATCATCGAACCGTGTATCGCTGAGAACCTCGTGCATATCTCTTCCGCTACCCTCAAGGCTCTGTAAACCTCGGGTAAAGATTCGCTCCTTACGTCGAGGGATTTAAGCTTCGATTCAATGTCTCTCAGGACTTCATAGGGGTTTGGCAGTTCGTCCGAATTGACTTGCACTTCAAAGCGATGCGGCGATATCGTGATCTCAACGTGAACGTTCTTCGCGATGTAGTAATACCTTCTCCGTCCGTCTTCTACGCTTCGAACAATCCCTGCGCTTTCGAGCTTTTCTAAGTGCTCTATCACAACCTTTGGAGCCATTCTAAGATAGTAAGAGATCTCGCTTACGTAACATGGTTTCTTCGCCAGCAACTCCAAGATTTTCCGCCTACTCTCGTTGCCTATGGCATCCAGGATCTTCATGTGATCACCGTTACTAACTAAGTGTTAGTGTCTTCAAATATATAAAGTTTTCGGTTCAATTTTAAATATAAAAGGGGGCACGCGTTCTATGAGCCTAATTTCGACCGAGAAAAAAGGACGAATTTTGCTCGTTACACTAAACAGACCAGAAAAGCGAAACGCGATAAACCTTGAAATGGCTGAAGAGCTCGAAAAAATCTGGAAAGACTTCGAAGAAAATGAAGAGCTATACGTGGGTATAATAAGTGGTGCCAAGGGTAATTTTTGCTCTGGAGCGGATTTAGGTGACTTGGAAAGGCTTGCAAAAAGGGTTAAAAGTGAAAGTGGACCACTTGGCTTCACGAGAATGATCCTATCAAAACCCGTTTTGTCTGCGATCTCGGGTTACTGCGTGGCTGGGGGACTTGAGATAGCCCTTTGGACTGATGTCAGAATAGCAGACGAAACTGCCAAGTTTGGAGTTCTCAACAGAAGGTTTGGTGTGCCATTAATTGATGGTGGAACGCAGAGATTGCCAAAAATCGTTAGTTTAGGAAATGCCCTGTATTTAATTTTGACCGGAAAGCTGATAGATGCGAAAGAAGCCTACAGAATGGGGCTCGTGAACGAAGTCGTCCCCAAGGGCTTCGCATTGAAAAGAGCGTTGGAGATTGCAGAAATGCTTTGCTCCTATCCACAGACAGCGATTAGAAACGATAGAAGGGCTGTCTACTATGGTCTTGGACTAAGCTTGGATAAAGGTTTAGACCTCGAAGCCAAGTTGGGGGAAGAGACAATAAAAAACGGCGAGCTTTTCAAGCGAGCTAAGAAGTTCTTGGAAGGAAAGGGAAGACACGGCGAGAAATTGGACTAAAATCTATATACAGAAAAACTTAAAAAAACCCTAAGAAAACAATCTATGTGCAATTTCGGCAGACGAAGCTAAGTCCAGAAGATGAGAAAAAAGTCAGAATTCTTTTCAGAAACTCAGTTCCTGAGATAGCGAGCACAACTTCTGCGACATTTGCGATCTACAAATATCCAGCGAAGTTTATTCCCCAAGTGATTGCTTACGTTCTAAAGAACTATGCAAATCCGAAAATGCGAGTTTTTGATCCGTTCGCTGGTTATGGGAGCGTTGGAGTCGTTGCGAGAATTTATGGCAATGATTACGAGCTATGGGATCTTAATCCAATTCTCGATTTTATTCACACCACCGCAGTAGCAAAGCCACTCGAAGTGAATCTCTACGAATTGATTTCTGAAGTAAAGAAGTCTTCATATGAATTTTTGCCATATTGGTCGAACTTGAGCTATTGGTTCCCAGAGGAGTTTTTAGAAGTTCTTTCCAAGTGCTGGGGATATGCTCATAGTCTTGAAGACGAGAAGAAATACTCTTTGCTCGTTCCATTGATGAAGGTCACAAAGTTCTTCTCATACGCAGATGAGAAGGTGCACAAGCTCTACAAGTCTAAATACTCAAAAAAGAAGGTTTCTGAGCTTTTAAAGAGCAACTGGAAAGGGAAGTTTTACGAAATGCTCGAAGAAGAGATAAAAACTTTGCTGAAGAAGATTTCGGAATACAACAGAATGAAACCTAAGGACGTGGACTGCAGAATACGCTCCGCGGTCGATACACTTGAAACTGAGCTCGAAAATGCGGATATTCTCATAACGTCTCCACCCTATCTCCAAGCGCAGGAATACATACGCTCAACGAAACTTGAACTCTTTTGGCTTGGATACAAAGAGAGCTTTATCCGTGAGCTCAGCAAAAAAGAGATCCCATATCGGGATGTGAAGAAGATCGATGTTCAATCTACGACTTTCTTTGAGTTTAGGGAAAGAATAAAGGAAGAACATTTGCAAAAGCTATACGATCGCTATTTCCATGCAATTCTTAGAACGTTCGAAAGGCTTGGAGAAAAAATCAACGAGAGAATGTGCATCTTTGTTGGACAAGCAAAAATTAGAGCGATGCGAATTCCGATAGATGAGATAATAATCGAGCATATGCAAAGTTGCGGATGGAAGCACGAAGTGACCTACATAGATCAGATCGTTTCAAGGGTTATGTTCGAATCTGCTGTCAACCATGCGTCTGGAATAGAAGACAAGCGAATGGAGACCGAGCATTTACTCGTGCTAAGGAGATAAAGACATGTGGATTTCAAAGCTCGAGCTTACAAGTCCCCAGAAGTTTGGAGAAAATTTCTCGGACTACATAGCTTCGATCCAAAGCGATATTCAAGAAAACCACAGTGTATATTTTGACAAAGAAGAACTTGGGGAATTAATACTTTCCGCACTGCGGAGCAACGACTTTGAGGTGTTGGAAATAGATGGGGGGAAGTTCAGAGTCAACACTGAGAAACTCGAAGATTGGATAAACGAGAAGTTAATACCAAATACCTTGCTCTTAAGTCTTGACGATGTGGACATAATCAGACTTCTGCTTTTTTGCATTGAAATAACTTATGAGATGTTCAGCGGAGGGACTATGGCTACGGTGACACAAAAAGGTTTCAGGGAGAGAAGGAGGACTTTTGAGTCAATATTAGTCGACCACTTCGTTGGAAAGCTTGGCGAAGTGTTTGTAAAAAAGTTTTTAGCAAAAGAGTTTAGAGTTAACGTGGAATTGGACTGGAGAATCTCTCCAGAGATCGAGGAGTTCAAAAATGACTTCCTAAACGCAAGAAAAAGGGTAAGCATAAAGACTTCACCTACTCTCGCTGGAATATGGGCTGAAGCGGATAAAGGATACGATTACGGTATAATGGTAAAGTGTAGTGTCCCTAAACAACCGATCATCCAGTTCTTCATAGAGGTTTGTGGGTTTAAAAGATTGTTTGAGTTTGCGGAAGACAAAACTCCAAAAAATGATGAAACATTCGTGAAATATCTCGAGAACATAAGGGACAGGGTTTGCAAGTATAAGTGTGGTGAGATCCAAACAAAGCTTAAAGGCTTTATTTGCGGTTATTTTCGCATTAAAAACTACAAACCAATCAAATTGGGAACAAAACTCCCATACCTCGGGGAAGTGAGAGAAGAGAGTATCTCGTGCCAGTAAGCGAGCTTAGGTGGAGAAGAAAAGAGTGGAGGAGTTTCATAAAGAGGATACTGCCTAATCAATGCGGATTCCGATATAAGGCATTATGATTAAACCGTGATTTCGACAAAAAGACGTTGCATTGTGTCGCACCTTATAAATTCACTCCAAAGCCCCTCCAAACAGAAAAACCTTATATTCAAAATGCGAAGATTTTGCATGGACGTGTTGCTGAATCCTGATAAATTTTTCATGGAGAACAAAGAAATGGGCTTCAAGATTCCAATCGCAATTGTGTTGGTTTCTGCGATGACTTCTGCAATCTTGGCATACTCCGCTACCCAAAGTATTCTTGAAAAGATCCAGATTGAACAGGGGGGTTTGAATCTTCTCTCGCTCCTCTCTGCACTCGCCGGAGTTTCCGCAGTCCTTGTAACATTTCTCACCTGGATCGTTCTCACCGCGATACTCTACTTCCTCTCCGCAATATTCAAAGGTAAAGGTGATTTCTTGACTTTGATGAAGTTCTTAGCCTTTAGTTTCATACCATCGATAGTGCTCAGCCCCGTCAATCTATACCTCAGCTTAGAGCTCCTAAGATC
>JBKBUO010000056.1:5160-8265 GCA_046290005.1 Archaeoglobaceae archaeon
CTTCTCAGCGGTCGTGGCAATTTGGCAATACATATACTTCGTTTTCGCAGTTAAAAATGCAAGAGAGTTGAGCGTCAAAAATTCTGCAATTGTATGCGCAATTCCAATCGTGCTCTGGTTCATCTATTCATTCTACTCGCTGCAAAGCCAACTCGAAGCTTTACAAATGCTGAAAAATCTTTGAATCCAAGCCTATGTGTGTGCTCAGCGCAGAAGAGATAAAGAAAAGGATTGAGAATGGACTCATAAGCGATTACATCGAACTCGAAACTCAGTTGCAATCCAATGGATTTGATTGCACACTTAGAAGTGTTAAAAGGCTTAAGTCTGCCGGGAGAATAGATTTCAGCAACAGAGAGCGAGTGATTTCGGAAAGTGAAGAGATTGAGTTCGAGGACTGGCTATACTTAAGTCCGGGGGTATACAAGGCGATTCTCAACGAAGTCGTTAGACTTGGCAACGATCTAATGGCGATAGCAAAGCCAAGAAGCTCTCTTTTGAGATGTGGCGTTAGCGTTGAGACCGCTGTATGGGACGCTGGATACCAAGGAAGGAGCGAGGTTCTCTTAGTTGTCCACAACCCCCATGGGGTTTGGCTGAAGAAGAACGCAAGGATAGTACAGCTGATTTTCATAAAGTTATGCTCGACGACGCACAGCTACAGCGGAACATACAAGTTCGAGAACATACACTAATTTATGCAGTAGAACACTTGTAACATGCTCGAGGTCGAGCTGAGCAGCTTAAGGCTCAAGAACCCCTTGATCCTCGCAAGTGGAATCCTTGGAAGTTACAGCTCATCGCTCAACGATATTGCAAACGACGCCGGAGCGGTTGTGACAAAATCCGTTTGTTTTGAAGGTAGAGAAGGATATAGGAATCCGACCGTCATAAACTGGAGGTGCGGGCTGATAAACGCAGTCGGTTTGCCTTCGCCGAAGGCCTTGGATTTTGCAAATGAACTTAAGAAGTTTAGCTTTGCATCCCCGCTGATAGTAAGCGTTTATGGAAAAAATGCCGATGAAATGGAGAAGCTTGCAGAGATCTTTGAATTTGCAAATGCCTTCGAAGTCAACCTGAGCTGTCCCCACGTAAAAGGTGCGGGAATCGAGATAGGGAGAGATCCAGAGCTTTCCAAGGAACTCGTAAGGGCTTTGAAGAGCTCTACTGATAAGCCAGTTTTTGCAAAGATCTCTGCGATCCACGATTATATGAGGATAAGCAAGGAACTCGAAAAGGCTGAGGTGGATGCGATAACGATAACAAACACGATTCCGGGGATGAAGATCGACATTCTCTCGAGAAGGCCGATCCTGAGCAATCTATACGGTGGTGTGAGCGGGCAAGCGATAAAGCCAATCGCTTTGAAGTGTGTCTTCGACCTCTACAAGGAGATCGAGGTTCCAATAATTGGTTGTGGAGGAATAACGACCTTTGAAGACGTCTTGGAATTTCTGATGGCTGGTGCGACTGCGGTAGAGATTGGTTCAGCGGTTTTCTACAGCAAAAAAATATTTTACAGTTTAAAGGAGAGCCTCATAGCTTTTTTAAGAGCGAACAACGTTCGAATTGCTGAACTAATCGGCTCTGCGCATCGCTAAGCATATATAGTATCGGATTGACAAAAATCGATGTTCGTGAACTCATACTTGGATGAAATGCGTAGAGTTCTTTCAGGCGAGTTCGAGCTCATCCCAGAACTCCTTGACCCAGAGAAAACGAGAAAATTGTTTGAGAGGGATTGTAAAACCATAATCGAGTTAGTGCAACAAAAGAGCCTTGACGTCGAATCTGCAAGGAGAAACTTTTTCCTTTTGAAGAGCTACGTCGTTGCCCAGTTGCTCACGCATTCTGAGAAGTTGAGAAGGCTTGCGGAGGAGAAGGGGATTAAGGTTGGTGCAACGCTTAGAGAGGAAGACATAAACGAGATAGCGATGATGATAGAAGAGATCGAGAAAGAGGTATGATACTGCTCACGAATGACGATGGAATCTATTCTGCAGGGCTGAGAAAGGCATATGAAACGCTTTCTGAGATAGACGAAGTTGTCGTTGTTGCGCCAATAACGCAGATGAGCGCAGTTGGAAGGAGCATTTCCATAATGCATCCCGTCAGGATTTACGAGATGAAAATCGATGGGATGAAGGCTTTTGCAATCGATGGAACTCCGACGGATGCGGTGATCCTTGGAATCTACGAGATAATCAGAGATACCCCGGATTTAACTGTCTGTGGAATAAACCTTGGAGAAAACTTGTCTACAGAAGCTGTAACGACTTCTGGAACAGTCTGCTCCGCCTTAGAAGCTGCAACGCAGGGAAGCAAGGCGATAGCGATTTCAATGGAAATGCACGACAAGGATAAGTTTGAGCCGACTTGTGACTACGACTTCGAGAGTGCACAGAGAGTTCTGGACTGGCTTGCAAGAAAGGTTATCAAAGAGGGGTTGCCGAAGAGCGTTGATGTGTTGAACGTGAACGTCCCAAGGAGGTTCAACGGAAAGATCAAGATCACGAGACTTGCGAGAAAGATGTATGAGACAAGGGTCGAAAAGAGGGTCGATCCGAGGGGAAGAGAGTATTATTGGATCCACGGAATCGAAGTAGCGAGCGCGGAAAACGGGACGGACATAGATGCGTTGAGAAATGGTTTTGTATCAATAACCCCGATCTCTTTAAACGCCACATCTCCTGCAATTTTAGGGGGATGGGAATATGAATGGGAAAATCAACGCTTCTAAGTTGGCTCTTGAACTTGTAAAGGATGGCGCAGTAATTGGCATAGGCTCTGGCACTACTGTAGAGGTTTTCCTAAACCTCCTCGGGGAGAAAATAAGGAAAGAGGGAATAAGGGTTTACGGTGTCCCGAGCAGTTATCAGTCGATGTTTTTGGCGATAAAAAATGGGATCAAGATCGTTGATCTTGCAGAAAACGAGCCGGAGATCTGCATCGATGGCGCGGATCAAGTGGACTCAAAGTTAAACTGCATCAAGGGCGGTGGGGGGGCGATGACGAGGGAAAAAGTGGTTGCCTTCGCGAGCAAAAAAGTCGTGATAATCGTAGATGAGTCAAAGCTTTCAGAGAAGCTTTCTATACCAATTCCAA
>JBKBUO010000057.1:0-8191 GCA_046290005.1 Archaeoglobaceae archaeon
GCGAAGGCAGAGGAGGACACCGAGGAGGGTAGGCTCGAAAAGCTCGAAAGAGAAGTCGAGACGCTCAAGGGCTCCATTAAGAGGCTCCTTCTGGACATTCGAGAGACAATGAATAAACTCGAAAACCCTTTCGTGAATCTGCAAAGCCTTGCAGAGTCTAACATAGTCCCGCAAAGTGCTCCACAGATCCAAATTGTCCCCGCAAAGGTGCCTGAAGAACGTGAAGAGGAAAAGGTAGAGGAAAAAGAAGAGAAGAGAGATGAGCCGGAACTGAAAGAGGAGTCGATCGAAACAAAAGAAGAGCCAAAGCAAGTAATGAAAGAGGTCAAACCCGCGTTTAAACCGGTGGAAAGGGCAAACGTGGAAACAAAAGTAGAGAGCTTGAGATCTCAGCTTGCCCGAGATGAAAAGTCGATCGAAGGAAAAGTGGACTTCATGACTTTGTATAGGCTAACGGAGTGGGTCAACGGAATGGTGTCAAGAAAGAGCTACGAGGCTTTCAAGCTTGCACTCGAGGTTTTTGAAGCAACAGGCTACATAAGAGCTGAAACAAAGGATCTCTTGATGAAACTCGCGGAGATCACAAAGCTCAACGGAGCAAAAGAGTTGTTGATAGAGCTATACAAGCTGAACAAGGCTCTTAAACCTGAAGATAAATCGCTCGACTCCGATTTGCTTGCACTGCTTTTGGAGACGAGGTAGTTGATGAGGGAAAGTAATGGCAAAGGAGGTGGTGACAACATCAATCCTGATGATCGCGGCTGTTGTAGCGGTTACTGTTGCAATTACTGTCATGATGCCTGCAGTTCGCGATTTGGCGCATACATACACCTCTGTTTCTGGAAAGCTGAACGATAGGATTGAGACCGACGCGGAAATCATATTCGTAAGAACTTCAGATTTTGGCGGAACAACGATCGTTGATTTGTGGATAAAGAACCTCGGTAAATCGCTAAACTTGGACTTAATTCGTAGGGGGGACATTTTTATCTACTCCGAAAACTCTTATTGGCACATAACAAATTTTGCGGTTTCGATAGAGAACGGTGACGGCGACATTTACTGGGAGCGTGGAGAAACTCTTAGAATAAGCTCTGAAGTAAACGATACTCTGATCGGTGATTTCACGGTCACCTACGTGTTCTACAACGGTGTGAAGATCAGCGACGTGTTCTCGAGGTGAGAGTATGGGCTTCGATTCAGTTGCAGTCGCGATCATGCTCTCCGCAGTCGTTCTCGCAGTAGGATACGTGCTAATCGTTGGGAACAGCATCCTCACGGAGCAAGCAATAGAGGGCTACAGGGACTTAACCCATTTCGCTGTCAAGCGTCTGCAATCGAACATCGAGATAATATCGGTGAATTACAGCAATGGAAAGATCACCGCATTCATGAAGAACATCGGTGCAACCAAGTTCGAGAACTTCGAAAGCTTTGATGCGATTGTCTACGGAGAGGGTTTCGTATCCGATTACCTACGTGGAAACTTCTTGATAACGAACGAACTGATAAATCCCGGAATATTCGATCCACAAGAAGTTGCGAGATTCGAATCCGATTTGAGTCTTGCAAACGGGAACTATACGCTTCTGATTTGCACTCCAAATGCGATTTGTGATAGTTTTGGTTTCTTGGTTGGGGGTGGTTGATTTGGTAGAGAGCATATCTGAAATCGAAGAAGAGAGGAAAAGGAATATACTGTCGAGTGGGAACGATGAGATAGATAAGAGACTTGGCGGCGGAATTCCACTCGGCACGTTAACACTGATCGAAGGGGAGAACGACACAGGAAAAAGCGTTCTATGCCAGCAGTTCACGTATGGTGGATTACTTCAGGGGCATAGAATAGCTTACTACACCACAGAGAACACGATAAAAAGTCTTCTGAACCAACTCGAATCGTTGAGCCTCGACGTCTCGGATTTCTATGCTTGGGGCTACCTTAGAATTTTCCCCGTGCATCTTGAAGGGGTTGAATGGCGTCCAGAGCAGATGAAGAGCATTCTCAATCTCGTTGCGAACCACATAAAGACGATCAAAGAGAACGTCGCGATTATCGATTCGCTCACGATGTTCACAGCTTATAGCACCGAAGACGACGTGCTCGACTTTCTAACGAGGCTAAAGAATTTCTGCGACAATGGTAAAACAATCCTCATTACCTTGCATCAGCACGCCTTCAAAGAGGACACACTCGTTCGTATTCGCAGTGCATGCGATTGTCATCTCTTTCTGAGAAAAGAACAGGTTGGAGATCGCTACGTAAGCGTTCTCGAAGTTTCTAAGGTTAGAGGAGCTAAGAAAACTACCGGAAACATCGTGAGCTTCGAAGTTCATCCCGGATTTGGACTGAAGATAATACCGATCTCGGAAGCGAGAGCTTAGAAAGGTTTATGTGTTCATTACCACAATAATAATAAGGGGGAGGATGGTGATGGTGAGCAAGTTGGAATCCCTGAAACCCAAGGGGATGAAGCAAGGAGTTGTTGCGAACTTCCCATTTACTCCGAGAGAGAGCGAAGAGCATGAACACGACAACCTCACAAATTGCGGGATATATAGACTTCTCCCGGATAACATGAAGAAAGAGGTTGAGAAGAACCTCCACTTGCTCGAATATATCCACATCCTCCCCCTTGATAAGATTGGAATTCCCAAGCTTGTGCCCAAGCTCGACAGAAAGAAACATGGGGAGCTTGAGAATCCAAATCTGATCTACCCCGCGGACGAGCAGATCTACATACACATTTACCCAGATAGAAACGATGTCCGCAACTTCTACATACCAATTGAGCCAACACTATTGACTGGGATTGAAGATCTGCTGAAAGAAGTTGAAATAAGGCTTGTCGATTACATCACGGGCATCGATTTCGATCCAATGGATGTGGATGAGAAAAAGAAGATTCTGCGTGAAGCGTTGCAGAAGATCTGTGAAATCGAAGGTAGGAGCTTTGTTGGAGACACGAAAGCAGAAGTGAAGCTTGCCCCAAATTTAAAGCCTAAGTTCAACTTTAATCTCAAAAAAAGCGGTGGGAAGCTTAAGGTTACGGAACAGCAATACAAAGCCTTGGAATACGCCCTCATAAGGGACAAGGTTGGTCTCGGGGTCCTTGAACCCTACATTCGGGACAAGTACATCGAAGATATCTCGTGCAGTGGTCTTGGACCAATTTTTATAGAGCACAAGGTATTCAAGGGGCTGAAGAGCGTTATAGAGTTTCGTGAAGAGGAGGCGTTGAACAAGTTCGTCCTCCGCCTTGCTGAGAGAGTTGGAAAACCTGTGACCTACAAGGATCCGATCGTTGATGCAACGCTACCAGATGGGAGCAGAATAAACATAGTCTATGGAAACGACATAAGTAAGAACGGAAGCAACTTCACGATCAGAAAGTTCAACGAAACGCCTTTCAGCGTTCTCCAGCTAATAGAGTTTGGCAGCCTTGACTACATGATCGCCGGCTATCTTTGGCTTCTGATAAGCGAGGGTATGAGCGGATTCATCTGCGGTGAGACTGCAAGCGGAAAAACTACGCTTTTGAATGCGATCACCGCTTTCATACGCCCAGAAGCGAAAATTGTTTCGATCGAAGACACCCCAGAGCTTCAAGTTCCTCACAAAAACTGGACGAGGGAAGTTACGAGAGGAACAACGAGAGGAGGGAAAATCGGCGAAGGGAGTGGTAGCGACGTTACCATGTTCGATCTGCTCAAAGCTGCGTTGAGACAAAGACCGAACTACATACTCGTCGGCGAAATTCGAGGAGTCGAGGGCAACATAGCTTTCCAAGCCATGCAAACTGGACACCCAGTGATGTCGACTTTCCACGCTGCGACTGTTGAAAAGTTGATCCAAAGGCTTACAACTGAACCGATAAGCGTTCCAAAGACCTTCATCGACAACCTAAACTTCGTAGTCATACAAAGCGCTGTCCGTCGTCCAGATGGGAAGCTCGTGAGAAGAGTTCTCAGCGTTGCTGAGATCGTTGGCTACAACCCGCAAAAGGGTGGAGTAAGCTTCATAGAAGTCTTCCAATGGGATCCTGTTACAGATAAGCACGTTTTCACAGGCTTTGGAACTTCCTACTTACTCGAGATGAAGATTGCAACCCGCCTTGGGATTCCACCGAACAAAAAGAAGTTGATCTACGAAGAAGTCGAGAAAAGGGCGAAGATACTGAAGAAGCTCCATGAACAAGGGATCGTGGACTTCTACGAGTTCTTCAGGGCGATATCGAAGATAACGAAGAGTGGTATGCTCTCGATAAAGGTGTAGTATGTTCGAGACAAAAAAGATTCCGGAGCTTAAGCTGAGGACTTCCTTCAAGATACCGTTTTTCGAGAAACTCGAAAAGGTTAGGGAAGACTTACTCGTGGACAACGATCTCCTCTTCCTCCTCACCTACATGGCTTCTCTATCGACCGCGCATCTCAGTAGGGACAAGATATTCACGATGGCATCGGAGACAAAGTATTCTCCATCAAAGTTCTTCGCGATGGTTCGAGATCTTGCGCAAAAGTGGCACTACGACTACGCAACAGCTTGCGAACTTGTGGCGGAGAAGATAAAAGCTGAAAGAGTGAAAAAGCTGTTCAACAGACTTGCAAATGCAATCTCTGCTGGAGAACCAGACAGAGAGTTCCTAGAAAGAGAGTGGAGGGCTTTCAAGACAATTAGGAAAGACGAATACGACCGAAACCTTGAAAGCCTTAGAAAGTGGAGCGACGCATACACGTCTTTGCTCGTCTCAGCATCGCTGATCTCAGTGGTTGTTTTGCTATCCGTTGTTATTTACAGCGTCGGCGATCCTGCATCGACACTCATCGCTTCCGCGTTTGGAAACTTCGTCATCTGTCTTTTCGGAGTTTTTATGCTCTTCAAGGCGGTTCCAAAGGATAAAAAGATCCACGATTTTAGGATAAAGTCAAGAGAGCAATCTGTCGCTTCAAAGCTCCTAATTCCAATGCTCGTAGTAGGCGTAATGCTGTTCCTATTCCTCGGATTGATTCCACTTATACTTGGAAATTACGAGTTCGCTGGTTACGGTTTCTTAGCCTTGGGGGTTTGTATCCTTCCGATCGGTCTTATAGCGAAGATCGATGACAAAAAAGTAAGTAAAAGAGACGAAGCGTTCACGAGCTTTATAAGGAGTCTTGGAGCGATCAAAGGTGGTGCGGGAGTCTCAATTGCAGAGGCGATAAGAAGGATAGATCAAAAGAATCTTGGGGAGCTCAAAGAGCTCGCAACGGAACTGCAGAGAAGACTTTCCTTGGGACTCGATCCAAAGCTTTGCTGGGAACGCTTCATAGGGGAGAGTGGTAGCTACCTGATCGAAAAGCTGACACCAATTTTCACCGACGCAGTCGATCTCGGCGGAGACGCGGATGCTGTGGGAGAGATTGTGTGTTCCTCAAACCTTGAAATGGTCCTTCTGAGGCTTAAGCGAGACCTGATAGCTTCTGGCTTTGTGAACCTAATAATCCCGCTTCACATCGCTATGGTTTCACTGATGCTCTTCATAGAGCAAGTCTTGACGATCTTCACCCAATACATATCCATGCTCTTCAGAACTCAAGTTGGAGGCAGTGGAGATGTTTTTAGAAACGTCCCCCTGCAGGGAGTCAACCTTGGCATATTCGCTGGGATTCCAGTGGAGCTTTTGGCTCAATACACGTTCTTCGTAATTCTATCGATAACCATTGCAAACTTCTTGGCTTCGAACATCGTTAAAGGTGGTGGGAAGCTCTTATACACTTATTATGCATCCATATTATTTATACTTTCTGGTATATTAATGCTTGTTATTCCACCTATTGTGAAGGTGGCGTTCACGTTGCCGAGTTTTGTTGAAGTTCTCTTGGGGGTGGTTAGATATGTTTGAAGTTCCATATGAGCTGATCTTTGGAATTGTTGTTGTGGTAGCAGTCCTAATCTTAAACTTTGCTCCAGGGGGCAAGATCAAGGTAAATCTAAAGGCTCCAAGCTTCAACTTTTCACGTAAGAAGGTGGCAAAGAAGCTGGAGGAGATAGACAAACAGCTCGAGGAAGTCGTTTCTGCAACCACTCTGCCCAATGAGAAGATCGTAAAGCTCGAAGATGCAACAAAAGAGGTTACGAAAAAGTTCGAAGTCGAAGGAGACTTGCTTTCGGAGATGCAAACTACAAACAAGATCTCGGAAAAAAAGGAGGAAAAGTCTGAAAATTTACCTGAGTTTTCGTTACCGAGCGTTGATATTGGAGACTTGGAGAAATCTGCGATAGAAAATGAGGTAAAGTTGGAGGAGGATAATATGAGTGCTCTTGAAGCTGAGAAAAACGAAAAGATCGAGTTTGAGGAATCTGATGCGTTGCTCGAGGACATTGCGAAGGAGGTTGAGAAAAAAGAGGAAGAAACGGTAGACTTTCTGAGGGAGCTGAAGGGGCAAAAGTTCAACGCTAAAGAGCTTGAGAGGGAACTTACAGAGATATTAAGTATAGCAAAGAGGTTGGCAAAATGAGCTCCTTACTGCTAACAGCATTCTCAATCGCTTGTTACATCTGGCTCTTTGAGTCGAAGGAAAAGATCTTTAATTTTTTGATCGACGAGCTCATCCAGCTCGAAGAGTGCAGAGCGGTGATAATATTCGACGAAGACGCTGAATACTATAAAATAAGGGAAGATGGACGAGTTATCAATTGCGAATTTCTGAAATACCAACCAAAGAGTTTTTGCTTCGTTGAGAGAGAAAAAATGATCTCTGCACCAATAACTCCGAGGTCTGCAATTTACGTCTTTCTAAACGATTGCGATGAAGAGAGGCTCCAGATTTTTCAAGACCTATTCCAAGTGGTAAGGTTAGCCTGTGAAAACTTGGAGTTCAGAAAGAAAAAGGAAGAGATAATTTTGGTATTGAAGAGGAGCCTCGAGCACTTCCAATTTCTAGCAGACAAGCTGAGAAACCCACTTGCAGTGATATTAGGCGCTTTAGAGCTAAAAGAAGAGCTGGGTGTCGATAAAACCTGCGAACTAGTTGAGAACGGAGCGGAAAGGATAAAAGATATTCTTGATAAGCTTTCGGATCACGAAGCAAAGGTTAGAGAGATCTCGAAGTTCATCTTTTGAGCATAATAGCACAAATCGAAGCGGTAAAAAGTGCTGAGTAGAAGAGTAGGACGTAGTCTGTTATCTCGAACAGCGACAGAAATCGATGGGTCAGCATGACTGAAGAAAACACGGCAACTGCGACGAGACTAAGCTTATCCCTCTCCATGCAAATTCGTTGTTTTTGAGGATAAAAAGAATTCTACTCTCCGTGAAATTTGAAAAGTGTAAGCAGTAAATTTAAATAAAATATAATTTATTTCAAATTAATTATCTATAAATAATTGCTCAAAAACTATTTTTATGAGAAGGGCAAAAATCACGGCAATCTTTGCCGTAATCACAATCTTTGCAATCTCGACGCAATTGATTGGTGTCGAAAAACTTGGAAAAGTGGAGGAATTAGAAATAAAGAGCTTTAGTTCTCCAGAAGAGTTCAGGGATTACGTAAGCAAAGGTTACTACGGCTTCAGCACAGGAATTTTTGATCGAACTCGGATACTCTCGCCAAGTTCTCAAGAAAAGTTGCCAAGTCCTGAAGCTACGATGAGGGATGCTGAAATTGAGAGATTCTCGACTACGAATGTTCAAGTTTTTGGCATCGACGAGCCAGACATTGTCAAGACGGATGGAGAGAAGTTGTACATCTCGCGATTTAAAGCACACCCTACAATAAAAATCCTACCGCCCCATCCTTACTACGCGAAGACAATTGTTCTGAAAGCCTTTCCACCGAATGAAATTGAAAAATTGGCGGAGTTAGATTTTAGCGGTGATCTATTGCTTTACTCTGACGTCTTAATCCTACTGAGGGGCGATCAGCTAAGAGGCATTGACACAAAGAGCTTCGGAGAGAAATACGGGATTGAGCTCAACGGAACTCTTGTGACTGCGAGGATATACGATGGGAAAATCTATACTATAGTTTCTCAGTATCCCGAGAATTGTCCAATAGTTCCACTAAAAGTCAATGGGGAGAATTTTGTTGTTGAATGCAGTGGTATCTACCACCCAATTAAGCCAATTCCAGTCGAAAGTGTTTACACGGTTGTGAAGATTGATGCAAAAACAGGAAAGGTTGAAAAAGCGATCTCTTTCGTAGGAAACCC
>JBKBUO010000005.1:0-36707 GCA_046290005.1 Archaeoglobaceae archaeon
GACCCTGAAAACGGGTATTGAAAGCTTTCAAGATACAATTCGTCCCTGTCCTCGTCAAGTCGCGTAGCAGTCAAGAGACCCTGAAAACGGGTATTGAAAGTCATCAGAAGTCTTCTCTACACGTTTTTTGAAAACTCTTCGTAGCATTCGAGAGACCCTGAAAACGGGTATTGAAAACCACCATGAACCCAGGCACGAAAAAATGCATCGAAAGTATAAGTCGAAGAGCTCTAAAGATAGTGGCATTGATATCGAAACCGACGAAGAGATTCCTAAAGCTGTTGACTTGAGGAAGAGATTCTGAGATAGTGAAGCCTTGCAATATATCGGGAGATTTCATGGATCTCGGCCAAATAGAAAGATCGTGGAGCTTTAACAGCGCTTCATTTGAGATTGGATGCGACTCGTCGAAACATAAGCTGATCTTTTCCCAAGTTGAATCAAGCAAGATTGAAGAACCGAAACAGATAAGTTCTACTCCGCATCTCTTAGACCATGAAGCTGACTTGGCTTGGACATGCTTGTTTTTTGCTCGAGGGGAGTAGGAGAGTTCTGATAGACCCCTTCATAACCGGAAACCCCTTGGCTCCGGTAAAACCGAGCGAAATAAAGGCGGATGCAATTTTGGTGACCCACGGACACGGAGACCACTTGGGTGACACGGTTGAGATAGCGAAGAGAAACAACGCGGTGGTGATATGTATCCACGAGCTGTCGAGGGTTCTCTTGAAAAGGGATGTCGAAGTTATGGGGATGAACATAGGCGGTAGCGTCTACTCGATGAGTGTCAAGGTCACAATGGTTCCGGCTTTGCATTCCGCAGATTTCGAAGATGAGAAAGGGGAGATAATAAGCACAGGCTCCCCTGCGGGATTCGTAGTTGAGATGGACGGAGTCAAGGTGTATCATGCTGGCGACACCGCGGTTTTCTACGACATGAAGCTAATTGGGGAGCTTTACGAGCCGGACATCTTCCTCGTTCCAATCGGAGATCTATACACGATGGGGATCAGAGAAGCTGTGAAGGCGGTCGAGCTTGTTAAGCCAAAGGTTGCAATTCCGATGCACTACAACACGTTTCCGCTCATAGAAAAGGATCCCGAAGATTTCAAAAGAGAGGCGGAGAAGTTCTGCAAAGTCGTCATCCTCAGACCGGGAGAGAGCTATGAATATAACCCTTAGAATCGAGGAATTCGAAGATTGGCTTAGAAGTAGGGGATACGATGCGATGATGGGGGAGCAAAATCTAAGAGCTTTTTTAAACCTTGGCTTCGCTTCACTTCTTTTTTCAAACAGCAATCTCTTGATCAGCTTTCTTTTGTCTCGTTTCGGAATTACGGGAGAAAGGGAGAAGATTAGATTCGAAGTTGCGAAGAGAATTCGCTCGATCTCAGCCTCGAGGGATGAAATAAAGATAGAGTTGAGCAATGGCTAAGAGTTAAAAGGGCTTTTGAATCGTCGCATCCGGGAAGACTGCAACCCTTTTATTTCCATTTTTGCCGATTTCCTCAAGGGCTTCATCCCAGCTTTTGACCTTCACAGCCCTATCGCCGAGAACTTCAAAACTCGGTTGTTTTTCGTGGAACTCGGACACGAAGATGACTTTTCCAGCCTTTTGCAGTATTTCTGGTGGAGGGAGATAAAGAGTTCCCCCACGTCTGTGCATTCCCCATCTTCCATGTAGGAAATGGGCGACTTGTCCCCATTTCGAGTTTGAGATTAGAACAAAGGTTCCCCCTTCTTTTAAGCACGTCGCAGTCCAACAAGCCAACGTTGCTTCATTTGCCTTCGAGTAGGCGTTTGCAACAACTACGTCGAAATCAAATTCAATCGGTGTTGAGTAGTGCTCCTTAGCGACTTCAACTCCCTTCCTATGGGCTTGAACAAAGTCTCCAGCGAAAACATGCGTGCTCTCTCTTCGAATATTTACGAGAACGTTGACTATAAAGTCGAGTCCAGCAATTTTTGCAAACTCCTCCGCATCCCTTCTCTGGATGTTCTCCTCGTTTACCCTACCGTAAGCCATCTGGCAACTTGGATGAACTTCTCTAAACTTCATCGCGTATCCCCAACCAGCCAAGATGCCGTGGTTGTGGATTATGCTCCTCATCCCGGCAACCCCGGGGAGCATTATCTTCGCACCACCGCCATAACCATACTGCACATGCGGGAGGATGCATCCGATCGCGATCTTCAGAGGATAGCTCATGACTTCGGCGTTCACCTCCACTGGAGTCCCAAAGCTCGTCTCTCCGAGGAACTGCAAGTTCTCGTAGGAATTGTGGTTGAAAACAGGATAGCTTTCCACTATTCTCTCTCCAAGCTTCTTCGCGAAGTCTTCTCTGTTAAAAGTCCCATGGGCGCCGTTTGCGCAAACGAAGGTTATATCCTCGATTTTTAATTCCCCGATAACCACTTCCGCAATTTCCCCAGCTTTTGTTGGTCTCGTTAAGTCGTCGAAGATGATTACAGCGGAATCCTTGCCCTTCGCAATCTCAGCGAGTGGTTTTGAACTTATGGGATTCCTGAGCGCTTTGAGGATCTCGTTCTTTCCTATTGCTTGGCTTTCATGTCCCCTCATCTTAAAAACCTTTACTTCCCAGCCCTCTGGAAACTCGAGTGATAGATCTCTATCACCAAACCACGGATAACTTGGAACGCTTACGATCATACCACCACCTAAGGTATACTAAGCTTTCTGAACAAATTCCTTGCTGCAACTACTAAGGGATCCCAAACCCTCGAAACGGGAGGATAGTATGGAAAATCCGTGAAGAATAGGTCGCGAACGTTTGCGCCTCGGTAAAGCAGTGCAGAAGCTGCATAGATTCGCATTGCGACTCCTTTCCCTGCAGCTTGAATCCCAAGGACTCTACCGCTTCTGTCAGCGACGACCTTTAGGTGAATTAAGCCATCGAGGAAGTACCTTGCGGTGGACTTCGTTGTGATAAACGACGAGATTACTTCATATCCTTCTCTTATCGCTTCGTGCTCGCTGAGACCAACCTTTCCGATTTCAACGTCGTAAAAGCTCGTTATCTGGCTTTTCAGCGACCCGGGGTAGTGGAGCTCATAACCCGCGATGTTCACACCAGCGACGTAGCCCATCTTGTTTGCAGGTGTTGCTAAGGGTATCCAATCTTGCTTCCCAGTTACAACGTTCAGCGATTCTGCGCAATCTCCTGCTGCGTAAACTTTTTCTTTGCTCGTTTCCATCTTGCTGTTCGTCTTTATAGCTCCACTCTTGCCGAGGTCGACGAAGTTCTTCGCAATCTCTGTGTTCGGGTGAACACCAACCGCAACAATGGCTAAGTCGCATTTGTATTCTCCCCTATTCGTTATCACCTTTTCAACTCTATCTTTTCCTTCAAAGGCTACGACTCTCTCCCCAAGCCTTAAATTCACGAATTTCTCCATTTCCGATTTTATTATCGCAGCTATTTCTGCATCGTATTCTGGCAGAGGTCTTTCCGCGATTTCGATGACTGTGACTTTTTTCCCCAGCCTCGTTACGGCTTCTGCCATTTCTACTCCAATGTAACCAGAACCCACGATCACCACGTGTTCTGATTTGAGGGCTAATTTTTTCACTTTTTCAGCGTTCGAAATATCGTTAACACAAAGAACTCCATCAAGCTCTTCGTATTTGACATTTAAACGCTTTGCCCTCGATCCTGTTGCAAACAAAAGCTTGTCCCACTCGTATCTTCTCTCCTTGCCCTCTTCTTCGACGAGCAGGTATCCGTCTCCCACTTCGAAGACCCTCGAGTTCGTGTGGACATCGATTCCTCTTTCGCTTCTGAAAAAAGAAGTATCGTAAGTGCAGAGCTCCTCAAAATATTCCACGATGCCCGAAACATAAAAAGGGATTCCGCAGGGTGCATGACTGACGAAATTCGTTTTTTCAAAGACAATAACGTTCCAATCTGGTCTAAGGGCTTTTACCCTCGATGCTGCAGTCATCCCCGCAGCACCGCCACCGATGATTGCGACGTTCATTTCATCACTTTAAAAATTGGAGTTATTAAATTTTTCTCTTTGGAGAACGAGGGCTCACTTGAAGAGAGACATGACTTCGTCGAGCAACGCATAAGAACTTTTGATCTTGCTAACATCACCAAAGTAGGTCAGATTCCAAAGAACAACGTGTTCAACACCGATTTTTTCGTATTTTTCGATCTCAGATACAACTTCGTCCTTCGTTCCCGCGAGAAAAGCGATCCTTGAAATCTCATCTGGCACCTCTTTCACCGCGTTCAAGATCTGCTCCTTCGAGTATTTCGTCGGGATGTATTGGAGCAGGCCATAGAATTTTCCAAACGGATGCTTGTAACCCATCGCCTCGTAAAATTCGGATGGCACTAAGAGGGCATGGATCTTTAGGATAGGGGTTTTGAGCAATCTCTCTACTTCTTCTTTCTTTTCGTCGATCACAACGCTGAGAAATATCGCCTTCTTTATTTCATCGGGACTTCTATTTTCTTCCTTTGCAAACTTTTCCAACTTTTGCGCTTTTTCTGCATAAATCTCTGGTGGAAGCGTAGTGGGTATCCAACCGTCCGCAAACCTCGCAGTTAGCTTGAGCATCTTGTCGCCATGGGCTCCGAGCCAGATCGGTATTTCTCCGACTGGTTTGAGGTCGAACACAGCATCTTCGAGTTTGTAAAACTTGCCAACGAAGTTTATCTTCTCACCATAATCGGAGCTCAGCATGATCTCCATCAACTTCAAAGCCTCTTCAAGTCTTGCAACTGGTTTATCGAAATCCAAGCCGTATGGAACTATGTTCTCCGCCTCTCCCGCACCAAGCCCGAGGATAAATCTACCTTCTGTAGCGTGGTTAGCGGTTACAGCCTGTTGAAGCAAAACAGCGGGATGTCTTCGAATGACTTCGCTCACAGATACGCCGAACTTTATCTTTCGCGTAACTGGCGCTGTGTAACAGATCTCACAGAACGCATCATAAAACATGTGACAAGAGGGGTAGCGCATTGCGAAGATCGTTTCCTTCCATAAATCGTGTGGGTACCAACCCATCAGATGGTCTGCGAACCACAACGCATCATAGCCTTTTTCTTCGAGCCTTTTTGCAGTTTTCTGCGCTTCGGCTATAGGGGGAAAAGTTGGTGCAACTGTTCCGAACTTCATACACGAAGTCATTTCGTAGTATATGAATTTTTTTATCGAGTATCTTTGCAAATCAAGGGTTACGATAGAGTTAAAAACTGCTCTTCTTCCTTTTCTCATGCGATCTTCAGCGATTACACCAGAGATGGATGGTGCGCAAGTCACAATTGCGGGCTGGGTTCATGAGATAAGAGATCTCGGGGGACTTGTTTTCATAATTCTCCGCGACAGAGAGGGATTTGTCCAGATCACCTTACCGAAAAAAGTCGTGGACAAGGAGATGTTCAAGAGGGCTAAGAAGATCTTGAGAGAGAGTGTTATAAAAGTCGAGGGGATCGTTAAAAAGGAAGAGAAGGCACCAAATGGATTTGAGATAATCCCAAAGAGCTTGGAGATTTTGAACGAAAGCCAAGCTCCGTTACCGCTTGAGGTTACAGAGAAAGTCCCCGCAGACCTCGACACGAGACTCGACAACAGGTTCATGGACCTAAGAAGACCAAAGATTTTCTCGATCTTCAAGATCAAGTCCCAAGTGACAAAGAGCATACGAGACTTCCTTCACGGCCAAGGCTTCATCGAGGTTCAAACACCTAAGATTGTCGCCACCGCAACTGAAGGGGGAACAGATCTATTTCCGATCAGCTACTTCGAGAGAGAGGCTTTTTTAAACCAAAGTCCCCAGCTTTACAAGCAAATCCTGATGTCCGCAGGATTTGAGAAGGTATACGAAATAGGGCCGATTTTTAGGGCTGAAGAGCACAACACAACGAGACATCTCAACGAAGCGACCTCTGTTGACATCGAGATGAGCTTCACAGATCACGAGGGCGTGATGCGAATTTTAGAGAATTTGATCGCAAGGGTTTACGAAGAGGTTGCAACGAAGTGTGAAAAAGAGCTCGAGATACTTGAAATAGAGCTCGAAATTCCAGATACTCCTTTCCAGAGGATAACGTACACGGAAGCGATAGAACTTCTTGGAGACCAGATCCCTTGGGGTGAAGACTTCGACTTGCAAGCTTTAAAGAGCTTGGCAACAAAGATCGGGGGGCTTTTCTTCATAACCGATTGGCCTAAGAAGATAAAGCCCTTTTACGTAATGGCTCATGAAGACGAGAGGATAAGCAAGAGCTTCGATCTGATGCACGGCTACGTCGAGCTCGCAAGTGGCGCACAGAGAGAGCATAGGTATGAAAGACTCGCTGAGAACATAAAGACAAAGGGATTAAGCGTTGAAAGCTTCGACTTCTACCTCAAGGCTTTCCGATACGGCATACCCCCACATGCGGGTTGGGGACTTGGGCTTGAAAGGTTGCTCATGGCAATGCTTGGACTGAGCAACATACGTGAAGCGATGCTCTTTCCGAGAGATAGAACGAGGGTCTCTCCTTAGCCTCGCTATCTCATTTTTGTAAGAAAAAGATAAATACTTCGGTGTGGATTTATTTTAAATGGCTGAAAGATATCGTCTCCTCAAAAGCTTGGTCAAAGCAGAAGTTCAAGAAGAGGCGCGGTTCGAAAACGTTGTTAGTGAATACTACCTTGCGGAACCCTTTATAAAGGTTGTAATAGTGGAAGACATGGAAGAGAATAGGCTGAGGTACTACGTCGTGGAACCTTCGCTCAGCATTGAAGAAGCCCACATCCTTGCATCTCTGGTTGCGGATTTGAAGAGAATTTTATCGCTTGCAGACGTTTCGCAAGAACTTGAGGAGAGATTCAAAACCCTCGTAAAAGCTTTGAACAGACTGATAAAAGAATACGGGATATTAACAAGCGAGCAACTCTACACAAAGCTGTTATACTACCTATCCCGCGAATTCTTCGGCTTCAGCGTCATCGAAGCCTTGATGCTCGATCCCAACGTGGAAGACATCTCTTGCGATGGATACGAAGTTCCGATCTTCGTCTATCACAAGGACTACGGTTATTTGGAGACAAACCTAAAGCTACCGAAAAACATCCTCGACAGACTTGTTCTCTTACTGGCTCAAAAAAGTGGTAAACACCTTTCTATTGCGAATCCAATAGTGGACGCAACTCTACCAGACGGAAGTAGATTGCAAGCTACTTTTGGCACAGAAGTTACACCAAGAGGCTCAAGCTTCACGATAAGGAAGTTCACGACAAAACCGCTTACGCCACTCGATCTGATAAGGTCGGAAACGATTCCTTCTGGAGTGATGGCTTACCTTTGGCTCGCGATCGAGCACAAGATGTCGATGATCGTTGTAGGCGAGACAGCGAGTGGAAAAACGACGACTTTGAACGCGATACTAATGTTCGTCCCACCAGATGCGAAGGTTGTTTCCATCGAGGATACGAGGGAGATAAAGCTCTACCACGAGAACTGGCTTGCTCAGGTTACGAGGACTGGAATTGGTGAACAAGAAATAGACATGTACGACTTGCTGAGGGCAGCACTTAGGCAGAGACCAGATTACATCGTAGTCGGGGAAGTTCGTGGAAAGGAAGCATTGACGCTTTTCCAAGCGATGTCGACTGGGCACGCGAGTTATTCAACTTTCCACGCTGGAGACATAAACCAGATGGTTTATAGATTTGAAAGCGACCCTCTAAACGTTCCAAGGAGCATGCTACAATTTCTCGATATCGTGTTGGTGCAAAACATGTACTTGAAGAAGAACAAAAGGATAAGGAGGACGAGAGAAGTGAACGAGATCCTCGGAATCGATCCTGTAGACAAGAACTTGCTCGTAAATCAGTTCTTGAAATGGGATACGAAGATAGACGAGCACATTCAACTAGGTTCACCAAGAAAATTAGAGAAAATCGCGCTTTCAAGGGGAGATGATGTTTACGAAGAGCTTGAAAGAAGAAAGAGGTTCCTTGAGGCGATGGTAAGAAAAGACATCAGGGACTACAGAGATTTCACTCGACTCATCCATGCCTACTACAGAAACCCCGAGGTTGCGGTTTCAAAGGTCTTATGATTGTCCCAGATTCATTAAAAAGGTATTTCAGAAAGAAAATTGAAGAAAATCCTGCGAGATACTCGGATCTGAGAAAAGCACTTGAAAGCTCGAGGTTAAAGATCACCTTAGCAGAATTGCAGGCTTCTGCGCTATTCTATGGACTGATCGCAATGATCTTGGGTGGTATTCTTATCTTTTTGGTCCTTTTCCAAATAAAACAGATCTTGAAGCTTGAATACGTATACTTTCCAATTCCCTTGGAATTTTGGAAAGCTCAGATTGCGATTTCGATTCTTTTCGCAATTCTCTCCTTCGTTCTTATCCGCTACCTCGTGTTAGCATACCCTTACTACGTCGCGAATTCCCGTAAAAGTGGAATCGATGCCTCTTTGCCCCATGCGGTCAACATGATGTTGGGAATGGTTAAAGGTGGCGTTCCATTGCTTTCAGCGTTCAGGTTCATCGCAGAGAACAAATCGCTCTTTGAGGAGGTGAGCATTGAGTTCGAAAGAATTGCAGTTTTGGCTGAACTGGGTGACTTAGAGAGTGCGATGAGGTTTGTTGCAGACACAACTCCCTCTGAAAGGCTCGGAATTTTTCTCGAGAACCTAATAGACGTTTACAGAGGGAGCGGTGATGTCGTTTCTTACCTGAAATCCAAATCCGACCAGTTCTTCATGGAAAAAGAGAGGTCTTACACGCTACTACTGGAGTCTATGCAGATAATAGCGGAGATCTACTTAGCCCTCTTTATCGTCGCGCCACTGTTCTTCCTAATAGTCTTAGTTGTCTTCAACATGGTCGGCACGGGCTCTCTTAACCCATATCGGATCTTAATCTACACGGTTTTGCCCTTAGGGGCTCTGATAGTTTTGTTCCTCGTGTATTCCTCTGCGATGAGGGAGAGTAGGAAGTTTGGAAAGGTGATGCTCGAAACAGAGATTCTTGCGGTGAACGTTTCCGATAAAAAGCCGGAGTTTAAGTTAAAAAAGCTCAGAAGAGCTTACAACAGATTAAAAAGCTTTCTGCTGCAACCAGTTTTTGATATGCCCTATACAATCGAGATTAAACACGTTGCCTTCTATATCTTAATGCCAGCAATCGTGTTCTTTACGATTTTCTACGGAAAAATGGAGTTTGACTACTTGCTATTTTCAACCTTCCTCGCAATTGGCTTGCCAGCTATCATCTTCGTTGAGTACCGAGAAAGATTGATAAAAAAGGCTGAGAGAGAGCTTCCGGATTTTCTAAAACAGCTTGCTTCATTAAACGAAGCAGGTTTAAACGTTGTTGAGGCGCTTAAAAACATAAGCGAGAGCGAAATCGGTGTAATAAATAGGGAGATCAGTTTGATAAAACGTAGCCTTGAATGGGGCGAACTCGTGACTGCTGCTTTCATAAAGCTTGAGACGAGAATTAGAAGCGGAGTTTTTCAAAAAGCCATATCGATGTTGGTGAAGGCAATCGAAGCTTCCCCAAGCATTAAAGAAGCCCTTTACACCGCATCGATCTTCTCAGAACTCGAAGTTGAGATGAGAGAACGAGTTCGAAACGCGATGGCGACGTATACCATAATAATCTACCTGGCATTCGGAGTTTTCCTGTACACCGCATTTGTGCTTATCAAGAACATGCTCGCGGTCTTGGCGAATGTCCCAAGCAATATCGCGAGCGTTGACGTTGAAGCTGTTGAGAGCATTTTCATGGAAACCTCTTTTCTCGTTGCGATTTTCTCCGGACTTGCAGCAGGGATAATGGGTGAGGGTAGAATCGAGGCGGGTCTTAAGCATATATTTCTGCTCGTGGTGATAAGCTATGTCTTCTTCAAATTCTTTGTTTAAGACAAAGCTTTCAGCGCACTTCGTCGATGCTTACATCGCAGAAGGAGAGATCGTTACTTTAGAAGGTTGGTTGACCTACTACGATGAAAAAGAGAAAAGCTGGAAACCCCTCGATGGAGAAGTTGCTGTTTACTTAGACGGGGTAAAAATTGGGTCAACGAATGCAAAGCTTGGTCAGTTCTCCTTCAGCTTTCTGTCTCCATCGATTGGCAAGCACAAAATCGACTTAAAGTTCAAGGCTGAAGGTTACGAGTCGAGTTACAAATCGCTGAGCTTCGAGGTAACTGAAAAAGAAAGAAAGAGAAGCTTGATGAAGTTCGCAAAGATCGTTTTCGTTCTGATCTTGCTCCTCTGTCTGAGCCTCTTTTCTATCGTTTTCCTTCTTCGAGCTTGATTCAGATTTCAACCAGATCTTCCAGTTTTTTAACAAAAACGCCAGTTCTGTATCCATTTGGGTTTATAAAGACACTTTCAAACCCTATTCCCACTAAAGCTTCCTTTATCTCCCTTCCCCTTTCGAGGATTCTCGGAATTTCGCCTTTGTCCACTTCAACGACTGCAAATCCGTTGAGGTATCTTACCCTGACGTTTTCAACTTTCGCAATCTCTATGACAAAGTTTTCAGCCTTGTCGACCATCTTAAGAATTTCTGGTGTTATCTTAACCCCATACGGTATTCTCGAAGCCAGACAAGCCAAAGGTGGCGCTTTGTAGAACGAAAAACCAATCGACTTGGCGATTTCCCTTATCTCATCCTTAGTTATTCCGAAATCAGCCCAAGGAGCGAATACAATTTCGCATTCGATGATCGCCTTGTAGCCCGGTCTATGTCCCTGCAAATCGCTTGCATTTGTGCCTTCAAAAATAACTTCGTAGCCTCTCTCGATCGCAAACTCTGAAATAACCTTTAAGAGAAACTTCTTACAGTAATAGCAGCGCAATTCTGAGTTCTCTACGAACTCTTTGAAAAAGATGTCTGCTTCGATGAACTCGTGCTCAACTCCGATTTCCTCCGCAACCCTCTTCGCATTCTCTATCTCCCTACTCGGACTCTTCGCAGATCTAACAGTGACAGCGAGAACGTCGCCAATGACTTCTTTGCAGATCGCAGAGAGCGTTGCGCTGTCAACACCACCGCTAAACGCCACTACCGCGTTTTTAAAGCTGGAAAGAAATTTCCTCAGGTTTTCGAGCTTTCTGTCTAATTCCACGCAAATCATCCCCTTGGTGGAAAGAAATATATTTCGGGGAGTCGAGAACACTACAAGTGACGATGATAAAGTTCCTCGGAGGATGTGGAGAAGTCGGTAGGTCTGCGATAGCAATCGACTCTATATCCCTCGATTATGGAATCAAGCCCTCTTCTCCACCAGAGTTTCCTTTAGACTTCTCACCAAAGGCCGTCTTGATTTCGCATGCGCACCTCGATCACGTCGGTTTCACGCCGAGTCTAATGGACTTCGACCCGAAAGTCTACTTAACACCGCCCTCGATAGACATAGGAAGGGTTTTGCTCTACGATACTTTGAACGTGATGAATCCACCGCCTTTTTCTAAAAAAGAGATCAGACAGTTCGAGAGCAATTGCGTAGAAGTGGATTACAACGAAAGGTTTGAAATCAAAGGTTATGAAGCTGAATTCTTGAACGCGGGACACGTTCCCGGTAGTGCGATGATAAGTCTCGAGGACGACGTGAGCGTTTTGTATTCCGGTGATCTAAAGCTTGAAGAAACGAGACTCCTTGAAGGTGCGGATTTGAAGGTTCCAGAAACGGATATCCTGATCGTTGAGAGCACATACTTTGGAGTTGAGCACCCAGACAGAAGGGAGCTCGAAAGGAAGTTCGTTGAAAGCGTTTTAGATACGATTGACAACAAAGGTCATGCGATAATTCCCGCCTTCGCTGTTGGAAGGACTCAAGAAGTCTTGATGATCTTGGAAGACTACGGAATAACGCCTTACGTAGATGGAATGGGGAAGGAAATCTTCAAGATACTCGAAAGGCACCCAGATTACATAAAGGATCCCAAGGCTTTACGAAAGGCGTTCAAGAACGCGATATGGGTTGAGTGGAAGAAGCGTGAAGACGTCCTAAAGGAGCCTTCCGCCATAGTCACGACTGCGGGAATGCTGAACGGCGGACCCGCGTTGTTCTACATCGCAAAGCTTTACAACGATCCGAAGTCGAAGCTACTAATAACGGGCTACCAAGTCGAGGGGACTAACGGAGACTTAGCGTTGAAGCATGGGATGATAAACCTGGGAAACAGAATTGTGAAGCTGAAGATGGCGGTTGAACAATACGATTTCTCAGCCCACTCTGGGGACTCTCAGCTAAAGGACTTTGTTAAAATCGTTGTGAAGAAGGGTGCGGAATTCGTATTCACCATGCACGGCGAAAAGTGCTCAGAGTTTGCAAATTGGATCAAGGAGAACTTGGGCGTCGAAGCCTACGCTCCAAAGAATGGCGATGTTTTCGTGATATGAAGATCCTATTGACGTCAGACATACATTCGAATACTCAGAAATTCAAGGAAATCGTGGAGAAAGAGAGATTTGACGTTCTTTTTATCTCTGGAGACTTGACGAACTTCAGAAAAAGCGACGTCTTTGCTATAGACGAAATTCTCTCGGAGATCGGTGCTGAATGCTACGCAGTTCATGGAAACTGCGACTACGAAGAAATTCTAAGCTACGATCTTCAAAGCATTCAATTCATCCATGGAAAAAGCGTAAAAATCGACGAAATCTCCATCCACGGCTTGGGCGGTTCTCTGCCAACGCCATTCGAGACACCATCGGAATACCCAGAACAATACTTCGCAACTCTCTTGGAAAATTTCAAGCTTTCAGATTTCAACGTTCTCATATCTCACTCTCCAGCAAAGGGGATACTCGATAAAACCAAGTATGGAATGAGCATAGGGAGCGAAGAGATTGCAAAAAGGATTTCAAGGTTCAACATCGCAATAACTGGGCACGTGCACGAACGCTACGGCATTCACAAAGAGAGGAGTATCGTTGTAAATCCTGGCCCAGTGGTGTGGGGGCTTTATGCGATTCTTGACTTGAAATCGCTGAGCATCGAAATGCGGAGAATTTAAGGAAAAATTTATGAGTTTTCGATTGAACTACTTTCATGATCGAAAGGAGTAGCGTTGAGATCGCGGGCAGAATGATTGCGAACTCAAAATATGTGGTCTTCTTTACGGGCGCTGGAATCTCCGCGGAAAGTGGAATCCCAACGTTCAGAGGCGAAGACGGACTTTGGAAGAAATACGATCCAGAAGAAGTTGCTTCGATCTGGGGCTTTAGGAGAAACCCAAGAGCATTCTGGGAATTCTCTTTTGCATTGCGAAACAAGCTTTTTGCAGAACCAAATCCCGCGCATTATGCGATTGCTGAACTCGAGAAAATGGGTATCGTAAAGGCTGTGATAACGCAGAACATCGACATGCTTCATCAAAGGGCTGGAAGCAAGAGAGTTCTCGAACTCCATGGCAGTATGAGCAAGTTAGACTGTCTTGACTGCAGGAAGGAGTATGATTGGGGCGATTACATCGAGGAGTTCAACAGAGAAGAGGTGCCGAGGTGTAAAGTTTGTGGAAGCTGGTTTGTTAAGCCAAGAGTCGTCCTCTTCGGTGAACCTTTGCCAAGAGATGTCTTAGAGCAAGCGATAGAAGAGTCGAGGATAGCGGATGTTTTCGTCGTTGTGGGCTCAAGTCTCGTCGTTTATCCAGCTGCGGAGCTGCCTTACATTGCAAAAAGCTGTGGAGCGAAGATGATCCTCGTAAACTCAGAGCCGACAGTTGCAGATCACATATTCGATGTAAAGCTCTATGGAAAGGCTGGCGAGATCTTGCCCCAGATCTCAAAAATCGTGAAAGAGGTGAAACAAAAATCTTAAATTTCTATTCCAAACTTCTTTAGGGGCTCGTGGTCTAGCGGTTATGACGTCGCCCTTACAAGGCGGAGATCCCCGGTTCGAATCCGGGCGAGCCCATGGCAAGCTTTAAATTTTTACAGAAAAAAGTATAATGGGGGATAAGATGGGGGTGCACAGAATCTCGAGCGAAGCTGCAAAGTATTATGCGCTCAGGGAAAAGGTTATCGGGTCCGCTATCTCTTTGCTTGGAGAAGCGAGCCTAAACTTTGAAAAGCTGAGTAAGGAGGATTTAGAGAAACTCGGAGATCTCGCAGCAAAGCTACTTCCGCACAGCCCGGGTTACGCGGGGAAGCTGATGCCGATAATCGCAAGGCTCCTATGGAGACTTGCAGGTGTGAATGAGAAGGAATTTACCTTCGTAGAGCTCTCTCAGCTCGAGACAGAAATAGAGAAGCTAAGGAAAGAACTAAAGATTTAATCCCAAAACTTCCTCGTCCGTATGTAGTTCCTCTCCGCTTCGAGTAGCGCTTTAAAGAATTCGTCTTCGTTTTCAAAAAATCTCGATAGAATTCGCTTCGCCGTTTCAAAGCCGATGCCATAGGTGAGCATCGCATAAACTGCACGGATACCATAGCTTGCGATCAAGTTCGCGACCCTAATTACCTCCTCCTTGCTCAACTCCCTCTTTTTTTCACTAACAACTGCGATCAAGCTACTCCCACATTTGATGCACCTGAGCTTCAAATCTGTCAAACGCTCTTTATAACTCGCCCCACAATTTGCACAACGCACCAAGCAAACTTCAGACAAGATTCGGTCTTTAAAAGCTTTCAAAACGATCTCTGGAGACTTTGTAATCAAGATATCCGGGATCTTTTCCCTCGTTTCAACTCCAATTGGCGTAAACCTATTGTAGATTGTCAGCTTTATCTCCTTGCCGATCTTTTCGAAAAATAACTTCGCTTTTTCAATGTCCAGCTTTTCGACGAATATCTCTCGCAAAGCTTCGCGGTAAATCGGGGTTCCACGGAGCTTGACGACGAGATTCCTGAGATTTATCCTACTTAGATCCTCTTCTCTGTCAAAAAACCCTAATTTTCTCGCAACTTTGACGATTTTCCACTGCATTAGCTTCGTATCCAAAACAGCGATCTCAGCCAATTTCTCCACTTCATCAACGTTTAAAATCAAGTCTCTTACTTCCTCCGGATTCGCGGGATACAGCTTTATCCTATAAGGATCTATCTCAACGGATACATTTGTTCCCTTCTTGAGCGAGAGGAGCAAGGCTATTATTCTCCCGATCGCCTCATTGGCTTTGTGTCCAAAGCAAACGTTGATCACAACATTTTTATCTGATCCTTCAATTATAACATGGTCGTGCGTTGGGATCTCAAAGTCTTTTGCGTGCTCCAATATCTTCTCCCGAACTTCCTTTTTACTCCTTTCATCGCATATCTCCAAATTCAATCTGTTTGCTACCATTTTCCTGAGCTTCCCGACTTCTTGTGCGACTTCAAAGGGAACGGGAATTTCTTCACCCATCCAAGACGGTATCTCCCCTTCAATGGTTGCTGGCTCTACTTTAACGACGTCGTCGACGCTTAAAACCCTCCAAAGTTCTCCCTTCATCGCAAATACTTCTCCGCTGAAGGTAGATAGAAAGCTCTCGTCCAGAACGCCAATAACTTTTCCATTTGTAACGTCTACGACTTTGTAGCTTTTTTCATCAGGTATCATCGATATGTTGTCGTAGAAATACCTCCTCGTCCTTCTTCTTGCTACGATATCGTTTCCATCGTATGATATTCTCCAAAGATCCGCCAAATACCTGCAGATCTCATCTAACTCCTCGAACTTCAGATTTCTGAAGAAATAAGAGC
Source organism: Archaeoglobaceae archaeon (assembly GCA_046290005.1). GTDB lineage: Archaea > Halobacteriota > Archaeoglobi > Archaeoglobales > Archaeoglobaceae > WYZ-LMO2. Next base: position 15,675 of record JBKBUO010000005.1, read on the forward strand.
GCTTTATTATTTCGTAAGCCTTTCTCGCGTTTATTCTTCCATACTCGATGGCAATTGCACATATCTGATTCGCAAGAACGTCGAGACTTTTCTCATGAAGCTCTGGATCCTCGAACAAGCCTTTCTTAGCTCTTTCAACGATCGCATACGCTTCAAGAACGTCGTCGAAAGAGTTTGCTACTATATAGCCAACAGATTTTTTTCCGAGCCCATGGCCACTTCTCCCAACTCTTTGGATCAGCCTAATCGCTTGTCTCGGACTGCTGTATTGGATCACCGCATCCACATGTCCAATGTCTATTCCAAGTTCCATCGAAGACGTGCAGATCAGCGCCTTGAGTATACCTTTTGCAAAGCTATCCTCCGCGGATATCCTCGCCTCCCTCGAAAGGCTTCCGTGGTGGACTTCAGATGCCAACTGCCTTTTCAAAGCTAAGCCTAAAACCTCTGCAGTTTGCCTCGTATTAACAAATATGAGAACGGATTTGTGGTTTGAAGCTATCTCCTTTATTAAAGCAATCTCGTCTTCCGCACGCAGGATCTTGAACTCGTATTCCTTCTCGATTTCGCCGACAACGATCGAGGAGCATTTAACGATCTCCGCCACTTTCTCTGGATCGCTGACCGTCGCAGACAATGCGATGAGCTGGAAATCCGTGATCTCCCTTAGTCTTTCGATCGCAACAAAAAGCTGAACTCCTCTTTCGTTGTCTATGAGCTCGTGGATCTCATCGATTACCAGAAACCTAACGTTTCTGAGAGCGTTTCTCAGCTTTTTTCCGAGAAAAAGAATTTGAAAGGTCTCTGGTGTTGTTATAAGAACCTCAGGTGGTTTTTTGCTTTGCCTAACCCTCTCTGAATCCTTCGTGTCCCCATGACGAACGTCTATGGTGATTTCGAGGGATTCCGCGATTCCCCTCAATCTTCGAAGCATGTCTCTGTTCAAAGCCCTCAAGGGTGTGATGTAAATCGCAGAAATTCCTGCGCTTCGCTTTTCGAGCATCTTTTGAAATATTGGAACCATCGCAGCTTCTGTTTTCCCACTACCTGTTGGAGCAACGATCAAAGTGTTTTCTCCTGAAACTATCGTATCGAAGGCTTTCCTCTGCAACTCCGTCAGCTCCCGGATGCCGACTGATTCCAGAGCCTTTCGCAATCTTTCGTCCATCTAATCCAATGTCCTCAGAAAGATAAAACATTTTTCGATGTAAACGTTGACACCTAACTCACTTCTTTCTCGTAAAAAGCAACCCGATCGCGGAAACAAAGAGTGCAGCAAAGACGACTGCAGCAAATCTGTAAACCGCATCCCTCAACTCGGGGTTTATCATGTAGCCTGATGTTCCCCAGATTATCAGTCCGATGGAGACTGCAATAAAGGCGAATGTGAAGTATTTGCCTACCTTTCTGCCCTCGCTAAAGGCATCAATCGCTCTTGCGATCGCAACTGCGATCGCTGAAAGTGTTATCCATCCTATGCTGTAAAAAACGAAGTTCGCAATTGCCAAATGGGGCTGAGTTTGTAGGATAGAAGCGTTAAAACCAAGGGATATGCCGACCAAGAGAAGAATTCCCGAACCAAGGTAGAATATGAACGATATTCTTCCCTCGCTCACGCTTCTCCTCACAGCACCCATCAGCTCTTCCAGGACTTTGTCCACGCTGTAGGCTTTTAAAACGAAATACAACCCAAGGAAAAGTACTATCCCGCCTACTCCCCACTCGGGATGTTGTAAAAGCAAAAAGACCGAGTAAACGAGAAAAATGAATCCTATAGGAGCTAAGGTTGCCCTTGCAATCTTTGGTTCATTGAACATTCTCTTGAGCAGAAAATAAGTGCTCTCAAGCGTTTTGCTCTGCTTTATCACAACCCTGTGCAATGCGTTAACCTTGAAGCGTGAGTAAACGAGGGGAAGAACGAACTCGTCTTCGGAACCATCGGTCACGATGATTACGCTTTCCGGGTTTAGCTTCATTTGAACGATGTCAAGCTGTTCCGCTATCTTGTTATCCGAAACCTTTCCAACGTTTTTGTCTCCCGTGACAACAACGACTTCGCAATCTTCACCTTTTTCAACGAGTTCGTCGTAGATTTTTATCGCTGAAAACATCGCATTCGCATCCGAATCTTCTGGATCCGCAAGGATTAAGCGGGTTGCAGATTCGAGAACGTTCTCTCTGCCTATGACAGGCGAAGCTATTCCGGTTTTAACACCGAGATCGTCGTCTCTGTCAATTGCTATTACGACTTTCTTCGCCACAAAACAAATTTGGAGAAAAATATATAAGTTTTTAGGCTACCTCATCTTTCCAAAAATTTCCCTCGAAATTGTGTTCAGCTGAACTTCCTTCGTTCCTTCGTAGATCTCGGTTATCTTGGAATCTCTCAGGAATCTCTCGACCTCGTATTCCGCGATGTATCCGTATCCGCCGTGCATCTGCACAGCTTCGTCGCAAACCTTCACCGCAAGCTTTCCAGCAAGATACTTTGCCATCGATGTGATCGCTGGATCCACCTTCTTGTTGTCCCAATTCCAAGCTGCTCGGTAAACGAGGAGGCGAACTGCTTCAATTTGCGCCTTTATGTCTGCAACTCTGTGTTGCAAAGCCTGAAAAGCTCCAATTGGTTGTCCAAATTGTTTTCTCTGCTTCAAGTAGTTCATCGTTCTATCAAAAGCTCCTTGTGCGATTCCCAAGGCTTGTGCAGCGATCTCAATTCTGCTCTCGTTGAAGAATTCAAGCACTTGATAAAAGCCACGATTTATTTGCCCAATCACGGCAGATTCATCAACTCTGACATCTTTAAACGCCACTTCGCCTGTAGGAGATGCACGAATTCCAAGTTTTCCCTTTATCGGCGTTATTTTTATTCCGTCTATCTTCTTGTTGAGCAAGAAGGTTGTGAAACCACGATACCTCGGCTGAGTCTCCTCGGTTACAGCGAGCACAACGAAGTAATCTGCGATCGGAGCATTCGTTATGAAAGTCTTAGAGCCGTTTATAACCCATTCATTGCCATCTTTAACGGCTCTCGTCCTTATAGCTGCGAGGTCGCTACCAGCTTCTGGCTCTGTGTAGCAACCAGCGGTAATCGCTTTACCCTTCGCAACTTTTGGCAAAACTTCTCTCTTCTGCTCTTCGCTCCCAAAGAGTAAAATGAACTCGGATGAGAAATCCGCTAAGATTATTGCACTACCTATGGTGCTATCCGCCCTGCAGAACTCTTCTGCAACGATTGTGTTCTCCAAACACCCCATCCCAGCGCCGCCGTATTCTTCGGGGAAGTGAATTCCCATGAAGCCGAGTTCACAAGCTTTCTTCCAGATCTCAAACGGAAACTCTTCCTTCTTGTCGTATTCCTCGGCTTTTTCCTTCAGAAACTCCTTTGTTGCGAATTCTCTCGCTGCTCTTCTAACATCCTCCTGCTCCTGCGTGAGCTCGAAATTCATGAAGAAATCTTTGCTTTCACCTTTAACTATTTTTCCATTTTTAACGAGCGAGGCTTTAAACTTTGGTGGCAAAGCTCATATAGATACGTTTCCGAGCTCTTTCCTCAGATCGCCGATGGTTGCGATTTTCTCTGCAACCACGTTGTGTTGGTGAATGCTTTCCTCGTTTTCTTGCCTGAAAAAAACCAAAATTTCGTCAGGAGCATTTGGAAAAGCTTTTAACAATCCAATAGCCATCTTTCTCACACTATCTTCGACGAACATCGGGTTCTGATGAACTCTGTCCACGACTTCAACCTCGTCTTCCCGCTTTAGGATTTCGAAGGTTTCAAAGCTCATGCTCACCTTTGCGATGTCGATTAGCTCTAAAATCGAAACCCTAAAGTCGTCCTTCACTTGGATCTTTATCCTCGCTTTTCCTCGCTGGTTGTGTGAAGCCACTGGAACTACTTTTAAAATTTCCTGACTCTCTTCTTCGTTGTATCCCAATCCCATGAGTCTCTCAAGAGCTCTTGCCTTCACGAGTTCTTGCGCGCAAGGACAGGCTGTGATTCCGCTCACCTCTGCACCGATGAAGGCAATTTTTTTCCCACTCCTCTCTACGTAGGCATCGCTGAAAATCTTAACAACTTCTTGCGTTCTTTGCTCGCTTTTAGGCGTTTTTTTTCTCATTATGAGGTCTGCGACCATCGATACCTCCGATTTCGTAGCGTACTCGTGCTTTTCGAGCAAGTTCTCTGCTATCCTCAGCGTTAGCTCTTCAACGTTCTCGATCGGCTGAGATGTAAGGGTTTCAATCACTTCGTCAATTACCTCGAAGTTTCTGCTCAGACTTACCCCCTTTAGATGAGAAGGGAGATCTACAAAAACGTCGAAGACTGAGATCAATATAATCGGTCTTTTTCCTTTCCTCAAAACCTGGACAAGCTTTCTTATGCCCGTGGCACCTACTCTGCTCAGCTCGATTGGGAAATCTGGTTTCAAGAGCTGGATATCGGGAAGCATAGCAAAAGTGCGATTCAAAAAATTTCAAGGTTTCGTTAAATGCTCAGTATACTTCAAGCTTTTCGAGCTCATCGAAGACTCCGATGATCTTGTAAAACGTCGTAACTTCTTTTAGCTCTTTCACATCTTCTTCTGTCAGTGGAGCTTCGACTTCAACGAAGAATATGTAATCCCCAAGCCCAGTTCGAGCGGGTCTCGATTCGAGCTTTCTCAAGTTTATTCCCTTCTTGTAGAAGACTTCGAGCACGTTCTTCAAAGCCCCGGGTTTATCCTCAACTGCGAAGAACAGCGACGTTATTCTGCCCCTGAGTTCACCCGTCTTTTTTCTTATCACATAAAACCTCGTGACGTTTCTCTCCTTCAAATCTTGTATTCCCCTCCTCAGGATGCAGAGCTTGTAGAGCTTCGCAGCGTTTTCGGAAACGATCGCAGCGGAGAAGTCGTCGAGCAGTCTTATGGCATCGCTCGTGGATGAAGTGTATCTGATATCAGCGTTCGGCAAATAATTGTTTATGAAACCCATGCACTGTGCAATCGCCTGTGGGTGGGAGTAAACAACTTTTATCTCGTTGAACTTCAGATCCCTTTTTGCAACAAGACAATTGTTGACTTCGAGCTTTGTCTCACCAAAGACTTCGACTTCATGGCTCAGCAACGCATCGAGAACTGGTAAAACTGTTCCGTTCACGGAGTTTTCGATTGGAACTATCCCGTAATCGACTTCACCACTCTCGACGAGCTTTATCACTTCGTCTGTGGTTGAGCAGTAGCGCAGTGGTAACCTTGAGCCCACGAGCCTTAAAGCGACTTCCTCGCTAAAGCTCCCCTTTGGTCCAAGGACTGCAACTGTTTTCTTTATCCCTATGGTGCTATACTCCTCCTCCTTCGTGAGCTTCATTATCCTCAAGAAGATCTCCTCGAGATGTAGCGGGCTCAGTTTTGTTTTTCTGAGGATTGTTCTAATCTTTTCCTCTTCGACTTCCCTAACCTCGATCGGTTCACCTCTCACCCTCTTCTCTTCCGCGATCTTCTTCGCAATCTCAACTCTTTTTTCTATAAGCCTCAAGATCAAGGTATCAATAACTGCAATCGCTCCGCGCATCTTTTCAAGCTCTTTAAAATCTTCGGTGACCTTGCAAGTTTCAAGTATCAGCTCGCTGTTCCAGCTATCGCCCATTTTTTCCTTTAAGCTAAAGAAGAGGCGTCTAAAGTTCTCTTTGTCTTTTAAAAGCTCATTTAACGCATTGATCCTAGCAACAAAGTTCTCTCTTTCCCTCTCAGCGTTCTTCTGGATCAAATAGCACATCTCCCAGTTTTGGCTCAGAAATCTCGAAGACAGTTTTTTAAACACGCTGTATATCTGCGTCCCAAATGGTAGAGATTCGTAAAGATCCGCAAAGGAGAAGAGGAAGAAATGCGTTAAGCCTTGGATCTTCGCCATTGCCTTGTCATGCGTTTCTGCGTCCATCCTTGTCAAAATAGCCCCGCTTTTGATGAACTCGTTCAATATCATTCTTTCTTCCTCTCTCCCACACTCGTGGACAACGATGACGTTGGAGAGCGCAACCTCGCTGTCCCTACCAAACATCGGATGTATGCTCAAGTAGTCGAAACCGCATCTCTCAAATATGGGTAAAGAGACCGATTTTACCGATGCTACGTCCACAAGTAAAGCGTCTCTCTTCGCCTCCGCACTTAAATGCGCAATTGCGCTTCTTATCTCTCCCATCGGAACACATACAAAGATCGCGTCAAAGTTCGACAAATCGTTCACTTCTCTCTTCGATTCTTCGATGTCGTAACCCTTGACGTAGTATCCCTTGAAGTAGAAGAAGTCTTTCAAAAGACTTCCAAGATCGCCTACGCCATAGATTAGGATTCTCATGGTCTCAGCCCCAAGAGCTTCAGGGTTTCGATCATCTCACCAAGCTCGAATTGCCCGGGAGCCTTTTTGCTACCCACATAGCAATACGCCATCGGGGATCCAAGCAACAGAGATGCGAGCCTCGTGAACTTGAATTCTTCACCCATTAAAAAAGCTATTAGGTTTTCGTATTCGAGGAGAAGCTTTGCAATCTTCCTCCAGTCTTCCATGGAATTGCCCATAGTTGCTATCTTAAAGTAATCCCCCCTCTTAGATTCCACGAGATCTTTTAGAGCTTCGTATCTCGGCGTCTCCTTGAAGTTGTGATACGACTCGATGATCTTGCAATCGAAAAGCTTGAAGATCTCATCTTCCAAATCTTGTTCGAGATCTACGAATTCCGCATAAGCTTTTTTTGCAAGAATCTTAAGCTCCCCGATCCTTTCCTCCTCGCTTCCCTCGTATCTCCCACCATCGATCTTTCTCCTAAGAGTTACGATGTATCTTCCGCTTCGCAAGTTCTCGAACTTTCCAAGGTCAAGCCTCAGCTCGATCAAATCTGCCTTATCTGCGAGCGAGATTTCCTCCTGACTCGAAACTGTTGCGACGAGCATCATTTCTCTATCACAAACTCCTCAACGATCACACCAAAATGTCTTCCCTTCTCTCCCAGCCAAACCAGAACCTCTTCTCCTTCTTTTAACTCCGAAACAGAGACGTGTTTTCCTTCTGGACTTACAAGCTTGATAGTTTCTGCGTTCTGGAGAATCACTGATCCTTCTATGCCATTACACTCCGCAACTATCAAGATCAGGGGTCTTCTCTCTATCTTAACTCTCCCAACGTAGCTTTTTCTCACGCCCCCATCGAATCTGACTATCTCGACTTCGTCTCCCGTTTTAAGTTCGCTGAGATACTTTGTTTTTTCCCCAACCTTCAGATATGCGCTCACACTTCCCGCGTTGACTCTAAACGGACGAGATGCGACGTATTCGCTTTCTTCACTCTCGCTTGCGACTAAGAACATAAAGGATGCTTTGTTCCCGACAAGCATACCTTCGCCAACGCTCATCAAAGAAACGGTGTCTATGCAAACCCTCTCTCCAAGCCCAAGGGGGCGTATCTCTTTTATCCTCGCCTTTACTAATTCCAATTTCTTTTCCTGCACCTTTACGAGTTCAAGGTATCTCCTTAGCTCCTCCCTGCTACCCTTTACAGCAATCCCATCAGCGCCTTTTTCCAACGTAGTTAAAGCGAGCCTCGCATCCTCAAAATTGTCGACGATCACGATCGCCTTCCCCTTCTTCATCGCAACTACGTTCTCGAGCGGTATCACCTTCCAATCTGAGAACTTCAGCAAAGCTGTCTCTTTTGAAAGCGCTCTTTGCTGATCTTCTGCAGATCTAATCTCCACGATCTCCCCTAAGGGTAACAAAAAGAGTTTTCCAAGCTTCTTCGCTTTCTCCAAAAACTCTTCTCTTACAATTGCTCCATCAAAGCCAAGCTCTATCGCATTTTTGAGTGCTTCTTTTACGCTTTCCCAATCATCTCCATCTGCTAATAGCCAGACCTCCTTCATTCTCTATCACTTCCTCAACGCTCATCTGCTCGTGTATTATGTGATGCAAAGCCTTAACAACGTCTCGTGGCGATGGGCTGTTAAAAATGTTTCTCCCCACTGCAACTCCCGAAGCTCCGCTTTTAATTGCGATCTCAACTTTCCGAAGCAACTCTATCTCGCTTTCTTTGCTACCACCCGCAATGACAACTGGGATTTTGCAGAACTTCACAACCTCCGCGAAGCCATCTACGTATGGAACCTTTACGATGTCCGCACCAAGCTCGTAGCCAATCCTCGCGCATTGTTTCACAGTTTCGACGTTCACCTCCACTTTCCCCCTTGGATACATCATCGCAAGCACTGGAACTCCAAAGCTATCAGCTTCATCGCAAATCTCTCCGAGCTCCTCAAGTTGTCTCGCCTCCGTTTCACTTCCAATGTTTACGTGAACGCTCACAGCATCTGCACCAAGCTTTAAAGCGCTCTCCACATCGGAGATTATTCTCTTATCGTTCGGGTCCTTGCTTAAATACGTTGATGCGCTTAAATGAACGATTAAGCCAACTTCGAGGTCTGCGATCACTTTTGAGTTCTTTACGATTCCCTTGTGCATCACGACAGCGTCGATGTAATCCGCAACTAATCTAAGTAATTCATCGATGTTTTGCAGTCCATTCTCGACCTTTGTTACTCCATGGTCCACGGGCATTATCAAAGTTCGCCCATTTTCAAAAATACGTCTCATTCTTCTTTTTTTACCTATCATATAAAACACCCCCGATATATACAGGGCATAGAGACGTTGCAAACACCGAAGCCATTGCAGAACACCTCCCTACTGCTTAAAACTCAAAATAATACCAGCTAAACCTAAAACCAAAGAATCCGAAGGTCTTTGCCATGGGTTTAGCTGGCATTAAAAAAAGTTGCTCATGGAGTATTTAAGACTTTCCAAGATTGCATTTTACCAATTTTGTCCAAACCGAGAAAGATTCTTAGTTTGGAAATTAACCTATATAGGGTGATAACATGAAGTTGGCGTTGGTTTTGGTGAGTGGAGAACTCGAGAAATTGCAAGCTGCGAGCATAATAGCGAGCGTAGCATCGAGTTTTGGAGAAGTGGCGATATTTGCGACGATGGATGGACTAATGGCGTTCAAAAAGGACGTTGTCAAAGCAAAAGCTTGGAAGAGCGGAGAACTTGGAAAGGGTATGTTGTCAGCGAACGTTCCGTTGTTCCCAGAGGTCTTGAGACAAGCGAAGGAAGTCGGCAATCTAAAGATCTACGCCTGCGGGATGATCATGGACATGCTTGGGCTTAAGAAGGAAGATTTCGTAGACATCTTCGACGACGTTATTGGTGTCACGAAGTTCTTAGAGATGATCGAGGACGCGAAGGTTCTGTTTATCTGATGGGGATGAAAATGGTAGTAGTCGATGCAAGGGGTAGCTATTGTCCGGGACCGCTGATGGAATTGATAAAGACGATAAAGAAGGTGCCAGTGGGGGAAAAGATAGAGCTTTTGTCAAGCGATGCGAGTTCAGCCAAAGACGTGCCAGAGTGGGTAAAGAGAGCTGGGCATGAGTTGGTTGAGATAAAGAAAGAGGACGATTACTGGAGAATTGTCGTTAGAAAAACGAAGTAAACTATGAACATCGCAATATTGGGCGGTGGAGTCGCGGGAACTCTAACTGCAAATTACCTTGCAACGCGTTTAAGAGAAGAAATTAGGAGAAAGGAGATAGAGATAACACTGATCTCAGAAAGAGACAAGTTGCTCTACGAACCCGGGCTTCTATACTTGATCTTCAACAGGCTTGAGGAAAAGGACATATTCAGAGATCTCAAAATTCTCCTTGACCCCGGGGTAAAGTTTGTTTTCAAGAGAGCGGACAAAATAGACTTGGAGAACAAGGAGATCAAAGTCGGTGATGAGAAGTTAAGTTACGATTACTTAGTAATAGCCACTGGATCGAGAATCGTGCCAGAGGAAATTCCCGGGCTTACAAAAACTGGACACTGGTTCTACAACTTGGACGGCGCTGTAAGGTTGAGAAACGAGATTGCAAAGTTCAAAGGCGGTAAGATAGTTGTGAGCGTCATGGGAGTTCCGCACAAGTGTCCAGTGGCGCCGATAGAGGTTACATTTTTGCTCCACGATTTCCTAAAAATCCACGGTATAAGAAAGAGTTCCGAAATTGTTTACACTTACCCAATAAACCGTGTTTTCTTGATGGAAAGTGTTTCTGAACTCGTTCAGAATCTCTTCACAGAAAAGGGAATCGAAACGAGAACCTTCTTCAACCCGGTCGAAGTGGATGCGGAGAAAAAAGAGGTCGTGACCCTCGAAGGTGAAAGGGAGAGCTTTGATCTCTTGATCTCGATACCACCACACAAGGGCTCGAAGGTTATAGTAGATTCGGGTATAAGCGACGACGGGTGGGTTCCAACGGACAAGTATACGCTTAAGGTGAAGGGATACGACGACGCTTTCGCAATCGGCGACACAACGGATTTGCCTGTGAGCAAAGCGGGTAGCGTTGCTCACTTCCAAGCGGAGGTGGTTGCGGAGAACATTTCCGCTGAAGTCAAAGGTTTGCCTCCGACTGCAAGATACTTTGGCAAAGCGATGTGTTTCATCGAAACGAGCTTTGAAGAGGGCACTTACATCTGGTTTGATTACGAAACACCACCACGCTTTGTGAAGCCGAACAAGTTCACGCATTGGATGAAGATCGCTTACAACAGGATGTTCTGGCTCACTGCAAGGGGAGTGCTATGAGCGAAGAAGTTGCTAAGAAGATCGAGGAGAACAAGGAAGCAATAATCAGCGCAATCGAGAAGCTCGTTTGGCTCGAAAAGAGTGGAAACCTTGACGCAATAATTGGCTTCGCATCTCTAATAAAGATATTCCAAGATTCGATCAGCGACACGGTTGTGGATAGAACGAGTGAGATCTTGTCAAACCTTGGATTGCTGTCCGCCAAGTTTACGAACGATCGAGCTTTAGCACTTCTAAACGCAGTAGGCGACGCAATATGTCGTTGTGAAAAGGAGCCACAGCCAATAGGGCTTATTGGTCTAATAAAAGCCCTTAGAGACCCAGAGGTGAAGAAGGCGATCGGAATGCTCGTAAACATAGCGAAAGAGCTTGGTAAACAAATCTAATTTTTATTTTTGTTCTTTATTTTTGTGTTATGTATAAACATTTAGGATTTGCAACTCCACAAGTCTCTACGATGTCTCCTTTTCTCGAATCGCTTTGACCCCAATAGATCGCTCAAAAGCCTAAAGAGAATCAAAACCTGTAGTAATACTCCCCCATTGCCTTCTGCTCTCTATCGAGCTTTGAATCGAGCTTGTTCACCCTTGGTCTCTTCGTTTCTTCATCTCTCCTAAAAGTGATACCGAGCCTAGAAAGAAAGGCGTTCATCCCTTCCCTCATCCCCATCGGATGCTTTGCAAGCCCAATTTTCCCGGGTTCGCCGTCGAATAGTAAGATCCTGTCGCTCACCATGTCGATGAAGTATATGTCGTGGTCTACAACAAGAACGCTCTTCGAGTTGTTCAATGCGAATCTCCTTATCATCCTCGCAGCCTCGCTTCTTTGCTCAACATCCAAGTGCGCAGTTGGTTCATCGAGCAAGTAGAGGTCTGCGTCTCTCAAGAGACAAGCAACTATTGCGACCCTCTGCAGCTCTCCACCGCTCAACTCGGAGATGTTTCTATCCATCATCTCGTCGATTGAGAGTGGTTTCAAGAACTCGGTTTTGACGTAGGAAGAGTATACTATGGGATTTATCTTCCTTAGAAAGACTTCGACCTTCTCTTCGACGTCCCCCTTTACGTATTGCGGTTTGTAGCTCACCTTCATGTCCAACTTGACCTTCTTTTCATCGTCTTCAAGAACGCCCGCGAGAACTTTAACGAAAGTCGACTTTCCAGTTGCGTTTGCTCCTACAACACCAAGGACTTCACCAATTCTCAGATCTCCGCCTTCAGCTATGAGCTTAAAGCCATCGAGCGTCTTTGAAAATCTCGGATACTCTAGAAGGATTTTCTCCGAAACGCTTTCTCTTGGTTGCAGAATTTCGAACTCAATGCTCTTTTCCCTTATACGGATGTTCTCCTCTGCAAGATACCCGGATAGATATTGGTTTATCCCCACTCTCGCGGACTTCGGATTCGTGAACACCCCGTATACTCCGGGGACGCCATAGGTTATGTGAACGAAATCTGCGAGCATGTCTAAGATTGCCAAATCGTGCTCGACGATCATCACTGTTTTCTCCTTCGAAAGCTCTTTTATCGTATTTGCAACCAACGTTCTCTGATAGATGTCGAGATAGGGCGTTATCTCATCGAAGAAGTAGAACTCCGCATCCCTCATGTAACACACCGCAATCGCAACCTTTTGCAGTTCTCCACCGCTGAGGTCGGATAGATTTCTATCCAGGGCGTTTTTTAGATTTAGTTTTTCAATCACAAGGTCTGAGACGTTTCTCTCATCGAACTTCTCGAGCAAATCCTTCGTCTTACCCTTGAATACTTTCGGTATGGTCTCTATATACTGTGGTTTTATGCTCACCTTTATCTTTCCGTCTCGGAGTCTCTTTAAGTAGTCCATGAGCTCACTTCCAGAGAATCTATCGATTACTTCATTCCAATCTGCGCTGTCTTTTCCAAGATTTGGTTTCAACTGCCCAGAGAGTATTTTCACTGCGGTGCTCTTTCCAGTCCCGTTTGCTCCAAGGATTCCAACAACGTAACCTTTTCTCGGCACTGGTAAGTTGTAAAGAACGAAGCCATTTACGCCGTAGCGGTGGACTTCTCTACCCTCGAGCCTTTCAGGAAGGCTGACGATACTTATAGCCTTCATCGGACACTTTTTGACACATATGCCACAACCAACGCAGAGTTCTTCTGAGATTATTGCCTTCTCCGCGATCACAACTGTTTCGTCACCAGTTCTCACTTTCGGGCAGTATTTTAAGCACTCCTGACCGCATTTCTTCGGCTGGCATTTGTCTTTATCGATCACCGCTATTCGCATCCTTAAGCGATAAGCGATTGAGTATAAGAACATTTATATCGCAAGACGACTCCGAAACTTATGCAATATCTTGTCTCCCAGCTCAGAAAGGAGGAGTTCGTGATCGTATGTGAAGACGACAAGTGTTTCCTCTTCACCCCCGCCGAAACTATAACTGCGGAAAAGATAAATTTTCTCATGAGGAATTGCGACGAGATTCGTTTATCGTTGCCGTGGAGCAAGATATTTTCCTTGGGCTTAAACAAGCTCTACTATCTCAATGGAAATCTAATTGCGGTCGATCCAAAGTGGGCGATTTCAGCTGAAGACAGGGCTGAATTTATCAAAAAGATCGTAAATTCTACTCTTCAGCTTTCCGAAGTTAAGTTTCCCGGCAGAATTTTCATCGAGGAAACGAAGGAGAGGGGCGTTTTAGAGAGACCAGGAATTGCTGAAGCGTGTTCCGATCTCGCAAAACTCTTGGGTTATAGCCCTTATGCAGTCTACGCACCCCTAATGACCAAAGAAGGGAGATTTGCGGATAAAAGCTATGCTGAGAGTTTCGCGAAAGAGAACTCGATGCAAGTCGTGAACATAAGAGATCTCATCGAGTTTCGACTCAAGACAGAGAAGATTGTTGAAAGAGTCGTAGAAGCAACTTTGCCGACTAAGTTCTACGGAACTTTTAAAGCCCTTGGCTACAGGACACCCCTGGGCGAGATCTTAGTTCTTGTAAAGGGAGAAGTAAGCGATGGCGAAGTATTGGTTCGAATCCACTCAGAATGCTTGACAGGCGACGTCATTCATTCTTTGCGTTGCGACTGTGGAGAACAGTTAGAGAGTGCGTTGAAGATGATAGACAGAAAGGGGAAGGGGATTCTCATCTACATGCGGGGACACGAGGGCAGGGGGATAGGGCTAATAAACAAGCTAATGGCCTACAAATTGCAAGAGAATGGCGTAGACACAGTAGATGCGAACATAAAACTTGGATTCCCAGCAGACATGCGAAGCTACGGCATTGCGGCGCAGATACTCATGGACCTCGGAGTCAAAAGTGTCAGCTTGCTCACAAACAATCCACTTAAGATCGAAGAGCTTGCAAAATACGGCTTTAGAGTTGAGAGGGAGGCGATAGAAGTCGAACCTACGGAAGTCAATCTTCTATACTTGAAAGCTAAGAAGGACAGATTGGGTCATTTTCTCTGCATCAACGACTGAACCCCTGTTTCCACTTAGCTCCTTATTCCAAAGATCTCCATTTTTCGGTTAATACTGATTTTCAAAAAATTATTCAAGTGACCCATAGGATTCAAAGGAAAAATTTAATAATGTTTTAACCAAATATCTCCATGGTATACTATCTCAACGAGATAGAGCAAAAGTTTCTCACGTTCACACTTCGTCAAAACGCAAGAATCAATCCAGTTCCAGAAGAGCTTCGTGGCTGGAACTGGCATTCTCCGCCATTGAAGCCATACTATGACATCAAGTTGCCGATGTATCTGATCTGCAGCAACTACTGTCCAACCGCGAGGGATTGCTATCTCGTCACCGTTAAAAAGCTCCGTGGCGAAGAGAACTTCTGGATTAAGCTGGGGAAAGCTATCCACGACGCAGTTGCGAATGCGATAAGGGAAGCGAGGAGGCTAAGATTCGATGTAAGTCCAAAGAAGAATGGAAACGAAATAATAGACAGAGCTGTAGAACTCATATGGGACTACACGATTTCTGCATGCAAATCCGCTTATTTAAGGGCCAAAGCTGAGCAACCATATGCAAACGAAGATGATGTCATCCTTACCTCTATTCCATTCTTCGTGGAGCATCGAATGGATGGATCGATGCTTGGATGTAGCGGAATAATCTCAGTGGATTGCTACGATTACCTCCGAAACATCGTTTTCGACTTGAAACTCGGAGACTTCAGCGAGAGAAGTAAGCTTTACACAACAGGTTACGCTCTCGTCCTCGAAAGCATATACGAAATCCCCGTGGACATAGGTTGCACTGTAAACGTGACCTTTTACGAGAACAGACTTGGAATAGTCAAAAATCTATACTACATCGACGCAAATCTTCGCAGTTGGTGGATAGAGGAGAGAGATAGGAAAGCGGAAATAATCTACAGAGAAAAGGATCCCGGGAAAGCTGAAGCTTGTAACCCCTCTTGCATATTCAAAGCCTTTTGTCTATGAGGATCGTAATCGATGGATTTGGAAAATTCGTTGGAATTGAGGATGGTCTCATCGTGGTTAAAGAAAAGGGCAAGATGATAGCGAAGTTTAAACCAGAAGAGTTGAACCAGTTGGTTATAAGTGGAAAGTCTGCAATTAGCAGTGACGCGATAAAGATATTGGTGAGCAATCGTGTAGACGTTGTTTTTCTCAGCGGGGAAACCTTTGCGAGGATAAGCAGTCCTCTCATCGGGACTGTTAAAACGAGGAGAGAGCAGTATCTGGCTTACAACGACAAACGGGGCGTGAAGATCGGAAAGGAAGTTGTGAGCGCAAAGATGAGAAATCAATCTGTGATCCTCTTCAACCTTGCGAAATCGAGAAAAGAAACCAAGCCAGAAATCGCTGAGGAACTCCTAAGAAGTAGGGATGAAATAGAGGTTTGCAGAGAAGAGGTCTTGAAGATCGACGCGGAGAAGATAGAAGATGTCCGAGAGAAGATCTTAGGGCTTGAAGGAAAAGCTTCAGATGTCTACTGGGATTCCATTGGAAGAATCATACCTCCTGAGTATGGTTTCAAGGGAAGAAAGGGAATAGATGCTGGAAGCCCAAGGTATGCGCAAGACATCGTTAATGCTATGCTCAACTACGGTTACACCATCTTGTTCTCCGAATGCGTAAAAGCAATCGAGCTCGCTGGGCTCGATCCATATGCCGGATTCCTGCACGCAGATCGTTCTGGCAGAGCTTCGCTTGCAGTGGATTTAATGGAGTGTTTTAGACAACAAATCGTTGACAGAGTTGTTTTGAAGCTGATAGGTCACTCTCAGATAAAACCAGAAGACTGCACGACAAAAAACTTTGTTTGCAATTTAAACGATAACGCGAGAAGATTGCTTCTTTCAGAGATTCTTGGAAGATTGGAAGAGAAGACACAGTATCGCGGGAAAAATCTCTCTTTTTCTTCTGTTATCTTAGCACAAGCGAGGGAAATCGCAGCTTTCTTAAATGGAAAAGAAGACTATGTTGGATTCTCGCAGAACTGGTAAGCTCGATGTGAGCGATGTTGTGCAATTTCTCTACTGTCCAAGGAAAGTATACTTTATAAGGGTCGCTGGTTTTAGAATCGTAAGAGCAAAGATGGAGGAGGGGATGAGGGTTCAAGAGGAGATCTTGAAGAAGCTTGAAAGAATCGCTGAGAAGATGAACGGAAGACTTTTGACGAACGTTATGCTCGAAAGTGATCGCCATGGCATCTTAGGAAGGCTTGATGCCCTGATCTTGGCTCAAAACACAGCGTATCCAATCGACGTCAAGTTCTCGAAGTTTAGCTCAGTCAGCTACGCTTGGAAGATGCAGTTGACTGCCTACAGCGTTCTCGTCGAGGAGAACTTTGGTAGTAGAGTTGAAAAGGCCTTCATATATCTTGTTTCTGAAAAGGAGTTGTTGAAAGAAGTTTTGATATCACAGGAAGACAAGAAGGCTCTTTTAAGGACGTTGGAAGAGATAAGAAAGTTGCTTGAGAGCGAAAGCTATCCAAAGGTTTCGAAGTCGAAAAGGTGCAATTACTGCGAAATGGCGAAGTTCTGCATTTGACTACAATATCTCGACACTCTTATCCTTTACGAGCTCGACTCCTTTGTTGCTCACAACTATTGCCAAAGAAGAGCAACGCTGGCATAGCGGGATTATGAATATGCAGTCGTTCGGATCTTTGATGAATCTCACAACCTGTCTTGCAAGCGCATGTCTGTCGTTTGGATTTAAGTTACCACGAAACGCGGAATACTGAACCCTTGTTAATCCGAACTTCTCGAGCAACTTCGCGAGCTTGGTGCGATTTGCATCGTCTGTTATATCATAAACGACCAAGTGGAGCATAAACTCTGAAGAAGTCCTCGACTATTCTCCCAAAGCCTTTTTTCTCCCCTGTATCCGGAACTCCAGCGTAGTCAACGAGGGTCATCATGTTGATGCAGAATAGCATAGATTTTCTGAACTCCCTCTCCTCAACAAACCTCCTCCAAATTTCCGAATTCTCTCCCTTAATTGTTTCAAGAATTCCCCCGTATTCCAACTTGCAACCTTCTAAGCGATTTTGGATTGCTTCGTTCACTCTCTCAATCGCCTCTCTTGCAACGCTTTTCTCTAGATCTACGTATTTCAAAACGATTCTCCCATGCTCTTCAAGGATCTTATCGAATTCCTCGAGTTTTTCGCAGACCTTAAACTCTCTAAACTTGAACTTCGCTATTCTTTCCTTTATCCCCATCGCATAGTGGTGGTAAAGGATCGTAGCTTCAACGAGCTTTGAGTCAAATTCAAGAAAGTCTATGAAAACGTGTGAGATAAAAGCAGAGAACAGCTCATGTCCAAGGAAATTCTCTTTTGTCTGGTAGAAAATTTTTCCTGAATCGTGGAGAACTATTGCTATTTGAAGCTCTTTTTCAAAGTTCTTACCAAACAGCTTCCAGAATTTTTTCTCTTTCAGAATTTCGAATGCTCTAACGCAATCTCTAACGTGCTCTTCGAGGGTTTGTATTGGTTTGCGCCTTGCGATTATCATAGTCTCAGCCCAGAACTCGAATCGTAGTCCGCATCAATTACGAAGGCGACGATGTTTTTCCTAAAAATAGTCTTGAAGACGCTCTTTGGATCGTATTTGTTCAGTTCGACTTTCTCAAATTTTAGTCTGTTGTTGTCATCTCTTAGGTATGCTCCTTTGATTTGAAGTCTCTTAAAAGAGCCAAAAGAGACTGGAATGACGCATTCTTTCACGAACTCTGAGACACTGAGATTTTCATCTTTCTTGACCGTCACCGGAATCAGAATCTCATCTCTAACAAAGCTCCCCATCATTCTAAGAAGTGTCTCTAGGGATCTCTTTGAAAGATTCTCAAGATAGTTGTAAGTCATTCTAAGCTCTTCAACGATGTTTTTGTCAACAACGAAATCTCCTTGAGTGTAAACCGCATCGAGAAAATCAGCATAACCTTTTCCATTGTCGACAGCTGGCAGATGGACGTTTAAAATGTTTGAGTTTTTCCATAACCATTGCAACGTTCTTTCAACCAAATCTTTGCTGTATACTTTGTAAAAATCTCCTTCTATCTTCTCGAACCATACAAAGATCCTTCCTTCCTCTTCATCGTATCTCAAAAATCTCCCAAAGCGCTGAATCAATGAGCTTGCTGGGGCTAAGTCTGTGACGAGTAGATCTGAGGAAAAATCCATACCAGCTTCAACGACTTGCGTTGAGACGACGATCTCAGTTTCTTTCAACTTTTTCACCTTCTCTTCTCTGTCTCTCTCTGTGAACCTCGAGTGTATCAACAGTGATTCGTAGCCATTCGACTTCAGGATGTCGTAGAAATTCGTTGCTTCTTCGATTGTGTTGAAGATAACCAAGGCTTTCGAGAAATCCTCCTCTTTTATCCAGCCTAAGATCTTTCCAAACTTCTCTTCTTTGCTAAGCTCTTTGACCTCCAAATCGTATCTTTTTCCGATCCTCTGCGAGTAAAAATCCCGGTCGTTCGATTTCTCGAAGCTTATGAACTTCGCTGAACCTATTTCCTCTATCCTCCTCTTAAGGGCGTTTGGCAAAGTTGCAGACATTAAAAATAGCCTCTGATCAAAATCCTCGGCTGTTTTCATTAAAGAAGCTAAGAACGTGAGGGACTTCGTCGAATCTGCGAGTATGTGAACTTCATCGAGAATTAAGTTTGAAAGTAGAACGGAAGCAATTGAGAAAAAATAGTGCCCATAGCTCCTTCCAGCTTGGACGTTCTCAAGGTCTTCTGGGGGAATTCCGAAAAGGTTTAAGGCTAAGGTGTCGACAGTTGTGAGGGTTATCGGCTTTATCAAATACGGAGAGTCTGGGTTGTGCATGTATCTCTTTCCAACTGATTCCTCCTTTGCAAGTTTGGAGAATTTTTTGAACTGATCCTCCAACAGAGACCTCAAAGGGTAAGCAACTATGCACTTGAACTCCTCTTCAATTGAATACAACGCGAGTGAAGCTGAGATCGTAGATTTTCCGTAGCCAGTGGGAGCTTCGATTACAAAAAATTTTTTCTCATCCCATTTCTTTTCGATTTCCCCTATTGCAAATTCCACAAAAGGTCTCGGCTTTGAATTGAACCATTCTTTTGAAACAAAATTCAGATACTCCTCGACCATACTACTTTAAATTCGCGATTATTTTTCTATACTCGTTTGCTCTCCATCTCTCCTTTGGATCGTCGCTGTTCTCAAGCTTCCTGATCGCCTCGCTTATTTTTTGCATGAACTCGTGAAATCCCTCAGCGCTTCCGAGGATGATGAATCTGTAAAGACCGTTTATTGCAGTAAGAACTGTCTCCGCTTCAGTGTATCTGTTCTTCCTGTTCATCGAAGATAAGGCTTCAAGGACTAAACTTCCCGGAGATATGATTTCTCTAAGTGAACTGATCATCTTTTCAGGATTTCTGAAATATTTAGATAGGGTTTCAGATTTGGTTTCCTTGAAGAATTCGATTGGAATGACCTCGTAGGTCTTGTAAGTCTGCCCTTCAGGAGAGATTTTGAAGAGCAAAAGTGAAATCTTATCCAAGTTGTGTTCTCTCAATAGATCCCGAATTTCGATGTTCAAGGCAACTTCAGCGACTAACAACTCGTTTGAGTAATGTTTGGAAATTACCTCGTTTAGCATTTCTCTTGCCTTTTCTTTCACCCACATCAACTTCTCCACAGTTTCCCTTTTACCACTTGTGAGCAGGCGAAGGACTTCGTCTGGAGAGAAGAAGATGAAGTAGCAATTGGTTTGCTTTTGGTTTCTCACAGAGATTACAAAGGAAGAATAAATGCCCAGCAAAGTTATTAAGGCAACTTCTTTAGAAAGGTATAGTGTCAGCTGCTCGGATGTGAAGGCGCTCTCGAGAGAGCTGAAGCCCGTATACCTGTCGATTTTGAATATCTGCGGTGCCGCGATTCCATCTTCTTTCTTCTTTAAATCAATCAAAACAATTTTTTTGCTGAAAACCTGTGATAACTCGATATCCCTTGAGATTTTGATCGCATTGCAATTTTCCTTGAGCAACTTGAGCAGATCGTAAAAAGTTTTCTTGCTTTGCAAATTCAAGCCAAGTTTCTCGAAGATCTTTGAGTTTATGTTGTCATTCCCTGCCATTACGAGTCTAATTCCATCTATTTTCTCATCCTTCAGATTTGCAAATGCTTTCGACAGAAAATCGTCTTTGAAATCAATTTCTGTCAGAGAAAAGCTCTTAGAATACTCTGGAATCAAGTAGAGCAAACTCTCGTATATCACAGAGCTTAAAAAGCTCGAGTCTACCGGAAAAGAAAGTCTCACCTTCGGCATCCGATCACCGTTTCGTCTCTTGCAGAATACGCAACGTAATCTCCTCCAACTTTAACCATGGACTCCGGTGGAGCTATGGGGTCTTCAACTATTGGAACTCTGAAAGGTAGCGCTTTTTTCCCCGAGAAATAGCTTGAAATCGGATCCCTGTGCTCGGAAACGTAGGGGTTAATGTAAACTTCGAACTCCCATCTTCTCAGTCCTCTTTGCTCTTCTATCCCAGAATCGACTGGGTAGCTGAAAGTTGTGCGAACAACTCCTTCCTTCATCTCTACCGAAACTTTTTCAACGTTAACAGCCGAAACTCTGCTCTCTTTGCTACCAATTCGATGTATTTTCCAGAAAAGACCCTCGTTTATCTCGATCTTCTTACCGTTAAGACTTATCAAGGGCTCCTTGAAAACCAAAAACCAACGAATAGTTGGTGCACGAACGATGAGTTCATTTCCCTCCCGCTCCTTAAGTGGGGAGAGAATCGTTTTCCCTCTTGCTGGTGAGTCGAAGGACTTCTCCAAATACTCGGGGTGGGGGGCAAGTATCTGAATATCTTTTCCCGTTCTCTTATCTTTTGCACCTGTTTTTCTT
>JBKBUO010000058.1:0-8067 GCA_046290005.1 Archaeoglobaceae archaeon
GTTGATGAGCACATGGCCTTTCTCCGCGATCAGTTGTCCAACTCTGAAGGCGATGTTGTAGAGTTCATCGTCACAAACTCCAGAGCCAACAACTCCGATCTGCATAAAAAAGGCTCTGCTCGGCTATTTAAGCCATTTCCAAGATAAAAGCACAGAAACGATTGCAAGGGCATGGGCTAAGTAGCAATATGTGCAGTAGTATTGTATTGCTAAAGAGTAGCTGAAAAGCCCAACTGCGCCTGTAACGCCTAATACTTGCCAAGCTCTGAGAAGAGTGTTTTTTCTTACAAAAATTAGAACAATGCCGGCGAGGAACCAAAGGAGTCCAAGAATTGCAAAAGCGTAGCTTGGAACAATAAAATCCGCGGGAAGTAGGCAAACATCTATTGGGCAATACGGCAAGGTGTAGAGAACGTAGTTCGTGTATAATAGATACGCAGAGTCGATCACTCCAAGGAGAAGAAGGACGAGCAAGATAAATCTCATGCAACCACTTCTCGTTCTCAATTTAAAACTTGCCCTTTCACAACAAACTTTTAAAACTGCAATCGATCTCCAGCGATGGACTACATCGCTCTACTTATCCCACTGCTCTTCAGCCTTCAACACGTCTTAGTCAGGGTTGGGAGCGAGAAGTCTGAAACGATCAATGGAATCTATGCGAGTCTCCTCGTATCAACGCTCATGTTCTCCCCATCTATACTTAAACCCACGCTCGATCCAGGGTTTTTGCTCTACATGACTCTTGCCGGACTCTTTCAGTTCTTTTTCGCAAGGATCTGTCTTTACTACGCTATAAGTAGAATTGGCGCAAATCTAACCGCTCCACTTTCATCTACGAGAATTCTCTTTGCAACTATAATCGGCTTATTCGTTGGCGAACTTTTAAACTTCTGGATAATTTTGGGCTCTATTCTAATATTTACAGGGATATTTTTACTCTCGAAAGTGAAGGGAGAATCGGATTGGATTGGGATCTCTCTTGCAATCTTAGCCGGTCTTTTCGCATGTCTTTCATCTTACTTTATAAAATTTGGCAATGCCGTGGAATACAACCCGTTATTCGCAGTTTTCCTCGGTTTTGCAATCTCGACCGCACTCTTGACGCCTTTTATGATCGGAAAATCGTTGAAAAACACAAAGCCATTTGTCGTGGGCGGTTTTCTTGGAGGAGTTGCGCACATGATTCGTTACGTCGTTCTCAAAGAAGAACCTGTGACGGTGATTGAGCCAATAACGAGCTCTCATCCCCTCTTTACCTTGTTCATAACTGCGATCTTTTTGAGAAGACTCGAGGTATTTTCCAAGCGCTCAATCGCTGGGACTATCTTTATAATGGTTGGAATCTACGCTTTGCTTCTCCTTAAATAAATTTACCTTGGCTTAAACCTCAAAATTCCCGCAATACCGCCGAAAGCCCTAAGAAGAACTTCTCCTTCCTCCGTTTCGGTAGATAGAAATTCTACTTTCGTATTCATCTTCTCAGCGATTTCAGAAAGTTCAAGCACAACGTCGATCCTTTCGACTTCTTCCATCTCAACTCCATCTTTTTCACATATTTGCTTTGAGACCGCTTTATCTCTTAGCGTCACAACTCTCTCTTCCCCACAACTCGAGCAACGGTAGCGAACTCTCTCGTATCTAAGATCTTCCGAAACCAGCAGAGTATCGACCGCTCCCAGCTCCAGATACCTCCTTATCTCCTCTTCTCCGTAAACTGCAAGTCCGTCGCGTGAGATCTCGTATAGGAATCGATTCATCAAAGCTTTCTCTCTGACCAAGTCTACCTCCGAAAGCAAATCCTTCGCCTTGTCCACGAGCTCGTAAAGACCGCTTTCGTTCGTGTAACCGACGTCAAACAAACCAAGGACTTTCCTCTGTAGCTCATGGTGTAGATATTCTCCTTGGTAGAACTCGTCCTTCGTTGGTGATGGACCGCCGATTAGTATCCCGAGGATTCCTTCCTTGTGGGGCAAGAATGCGTTTGTGGCCATCTCCCCCACTTTCTTGTAGAATTCGTGGATCGCAAGTTCTCTGAGCCTTTCAAATCTAACGCTGCTCTGCCCACCTTGTCTATGTTTCCCGGGAACCATAGAGGTGTCGTAGTCGAGAACTTCGATCCTCCTTCCCTTGAGCAAGCCTATGGTTGCTTCCCTTCGATCTATGACGATCAGCCCATATAGCTTCTTCTCCCTTAACATCTCTTTCAGCGGTTCGAGGTAGAACTTTGAGTCGCAGTGATACTTGTATAGTGGCACAGGCTCAGGAGGTTCGAGTATCTCGGTTATGTGCTTCTCTTTTCCATCGATCGTAACGAGTCCACTGAAGATCACCATTCCATGCTCAGGCGGTTTTCTAAATAGCTTTAATCTGTTCAGTATAGCTTCAAGTCCAGAGATCACGTTCGTTCTCGTCTGTTTCGACTTTATGTTCGACGCTTGGCTTAGCTCTTCTCTAAGCTGGTTCGTAACGTCTGCTAAGTTCTTGCCGGGTGGTATGTATAGCGTTATGAGCTCCGTCCCCTTCCCGCGGTAGCTGTCGAGCTCCTCGATCTTTCTCTTAAACTCATACATCAACTTCTTTGACATATCCTTCTCCTCTGCCACTCTCTTATAGCTCTCAATAGGTCTATTTTCCTAAACTCTGGCCAAAAGACGTCGCAAAAGTAGGCTACGCTGTTCACGGTTTGCCAAGGAAGAAAGTTGGACAACCTTTGTTCCCCACCACTCCTTATCACTATGTCTACCCTTGCATACAGCTCGTGTTCGCTGTAAAGGTTTTCGTCGACCACCCTCTCATCGATTTGCGATGGCATGAGTTCACCCTTCGTCACCTTCTCTACGATTTTCTTCGTCGCATCTATTAACTCTTGCCTTCCCCCATACGCAATGGCTATGTTGAGAAAGCAATTTTCATGGTGTTCAGTTGCCTTTTCGACCTCTTCAACGAGTTTCAAAATCTTTTCTGGTAAGAGCTCCCTCTTTCCAACCAACCTTACCCTAACCCTCCTTTCATACGTCTTCTTATCTGTTAAAAGCCTTCTTAGCTCTCTCTCAAAAATCCTAAAGATGTTCCTCTTCTCTTCCTCGCTCCTCTTGAAGTTCTCGGTTGAGAAAGCGTATAGCGTTAGCATCTTTACGCCTAACTGCCAGCACCACTCCAAAACTTCTTCGGCTTTTTTTGAGCCAAACTCGTGTCCTTGCAGTTCTTCGAGCCCAAGTTTCCTTGCAAACCTCCTATTTCCATCCATAATTATGGCTATGTGCCTCGGAACCCCATTTTTAAGCACAAACCTTTCCAATCTTCTTTCATAGATTTCGTAAATTGGCTTTGATAGCTTCTTCAACAAGCTCGACATATTCAGGTTTTATATAATACTTTTTCTTCTCTCCGAGCTCGGTCTTCACAACTCCGAGCTTTGAACTCACGACACCAAGCATCGCAGAAACCTTTTTCCTCGTAACAGCAAATCCCCTGCTTCTTAGTATCTCGCAAACCTCTTCGCTTGTGTGCTTTTTCCCATCGAGCATGATCATCAGTAGCTCTCTCCGCAAACCACTTTTGTCCTTCTGTAGGTAATTCTTAATCCTACTTTCGACCTCCATGTTCAAACCCACGTAAGTTCGATCAACGTTCTATTCACAGTTGGATATCTTTCCGCGACCGCAACCCTAAGATTTTGGGATTTCAACACATCTTTGAGATTGCTATTCGCTACTTCCAAGCTCGTTTCTATGCAGTCCTCAAACCGCATGTATTCGATCCTCGCCTTTTTAAGGATTTTCTCCGCAACGTCTAAGTTGCCCTCGATCCGAGTGCAAAGCAAAGTTCCATCTCTTGTGACCAAGTAGAACTCTGGATGGTTCATGGCCATCCTTATCAACCTCCTCCTAAACTGCGCAGAATCTTTGAACCTCGCGGTGCAGTAGTGGAACTTCTTTGCCCTCTCGTAGAGTTTTACGACTTCGAACGATTCTACGTAGTAGTCTTCGATCTTAAAGCCTCGTTCTTCGAGGGCAAACCAGTTGCTCTCGCTTGCTTCGAGCTGATTCACGTTTAAGAAAGCATCAAGTTCATTTGCAATCTCGACGATCTTGGCTTCAAAAGAAATTGCTGGAATCTCAAATCCAGCATCTATTCCAAGCTCTTTTGCCTCTTTTATCGAATTCACGTATTTTTCCGCGTTTTTGAGCTCTGGAGGGTGAAATCTAATCTCGTCCACATCTATTTTTTCCAACAATTCTCCTTTCACGGGAATCGAAGTGTATACGTGCACGTGGAGTCCAAACTCTTTTGAAAGCCTTGCAAACTCCTTTAACCTTTCGACTTTGAGAAAAGGCTCTCCACCGGTTATTGCAACACCTTCTGCGCTCATTGCTTCGATTTCAGTCAGGAAATCGTTGAAACTCTTTACTTCTCTCTCGTTCGCAAATACCAAATCTTTTCCAATTTTTTGTCTCGATACTGGGCAGTAGAAGCAAGAGTTCTTGCATATTCCAGTGATGAAGAGCGTTAGCTTTGCACCTTTCCTACAAAGCTTGCATCCCTTTGGGAGGTAGCTGTAGTAGCTTCCAGCTTCAATACGCCTCATGGAACCTCTTTTTTACCCAATCAACGCCGAGAGATTTTATGAAGTAGCCAAGTCGTGGACCATAGTCTTTTCCAACTAAGATTTTGTAAATCGCTTTGAAAGCCTTGTTTGCCTCAATTCCACATTCTTTTGCGATTTCGTAGACGAGTTTGTGAATCGTTTCTGCATCCATATCCTCGCTAAGCTTTTCTGCGTAGCTCTCGATGAATTTCCTTTCTTCTTCGCTTATCTCAACTTTTCCGCTTATTATTTCGAATTTCATGGTCTTTGGGGCGTATTTATCAAGCCAGACTTTGCAATACCTCAACCTCCTTTCAACGTCTTCTTTCAAGTTTTCAGAGCGATAACCACTTCTCTCAAGGATCTCGATCGCTTTTTTAAGATCCCACTTTGCAATTTGACCGACTACGATGAGATGTCTAAACGGAACATTCGAGTATTTCACCTCATGGACAAGACTAAGTTGAACGCTCCGATCGTTCTCTATGAATTTCTCCTCGAACTCGTCGATTATCTCGAGGAGTCCTATGCTGGGGTCGAATTCGATGTGCCTTTCAGGCTTTGCTCTGATTATCACGTATCTCACGAGCTCTGGGGGTAGTGTTTCCACGAGATCTCTGACCGGAATAACGATACCCTTCGAGCTCTTCATCGCACCAACCCCTTTAAGGTGGATCCACTCGTATGGCACTGGAAAGGGTGGTGGATATTCGAAAACTTCTTTTGCAAGCCTTTTTCCGGTATCGTAGCTCCCACCAGCAGCAGCGTGATCTTTTCCAAATGGTTCGCAGGTTATCTTCAAAATCTTCCATCTTGCAACCCAGTCGAGTCTCCAGCTGAGCTTTCCTCCGCCTTTGTAGCTGACTTTCCCAGAGTTTCCGCATTTGCAAGAATAGTAAACGCCATCTTCATCAAAGCCCGTGACTTTTGTAGAATTTATCCTGCCGCAATTCTCGCAGATTGGCATGAATGGATACCAGTCTTCCTCGAGCTCTCTACCTGTCACCTCTCTTATTATCTGCGCAACCTTATCGCTGTTCTTCAGCGCCACTTTTATCGCTTCTTCGTATAGACCTTGCCGATACATCTCACTCGCTCTTCTTGTTTCTACTGGAATCCCAAGGATTTCGAGTGATTCAAGAAAAGGCTGTAAGAAGTGTTCGGAGTAGCTTTCATGACAGCCCGATGGGTCAGGATCTGGGATGTTGCAAAGAGGCATTCCAACGAATTCGGAGTATTTTTCTGGGAGAAATGGATACCTCCTTCTTAAAGGATCCATGTCGTCTGCAATGTAGATCAAATCCGCTTTTCCGCCCGCGTCGATTAACGCCTTTCTTATTGCATCCGCGGTGACCATCTCTCTTAGATTTCCGAGGTGTATGTGTCCTGAGGGCGAGATTCCAGTGGCTATGCGATGATAGCTTGAGATTTCGATTAGTTCAGATGCGATGACGTCAGCCCAGTGCATAGTAGTGCGTTGCGGAAGGACTTTTTAAGCTTGCTAAGGGACTAAGCCGTTATTTATTCTGTGACATTTATCTCGCGGATCTCGAAGTTGAGCTTGTCCGATTGCCCAATCTTCACCTCTGCTAACCTTTAACTCAAAGATCACGAAATATTCTTCCTCGTCCACTGTTAGGATGTCTATCGAGCCGACATCACTCGGATAATCGACACATTCTCGCCCATACTAGGCTTTTATCCGCCGATACACCGTTCAAGGATGCGATGTTTAGTTTACCAAGGTGGTAGTGAGCAAGCACGAGATCATTAGAAACGAAATCGAAGTTCACGAGTGTTATAAATGGTTTATATCGCCGTTCTCTTCCGCGATGGAACAACTTAAGGGCGTAGTGTGAGTTTTGGATTTGTGAGATTGTGATCTTTCATAGCTTTTTGTGGATACAATATTAATCTCTAAATCGAGTTTAGAACGTGGGAGTTGAGTTGAAATCAAAAATCGAAGAAGCGCTAAGGAGTAAGCAAGGAGCTTTGAAAAAGCTGTTGACTCTTGAAAAAGAGAGAAGGGGCGTAGAAGAGGATAAATTGGTTTTCTTAGGCGTTGCTGAGGTTGCAAACTATTACTGGTGTGCAATGAAGTCTCTTTTGAGAAGTAAGGAAGAGGAACTGGCGAACTTCGAGGTATATCTGTGGGATAGAATCCGCTATTCGCTCAAGCTTAGATTTGTAAGTGAGCAGAAAGTTCAATATCTCATCGATAGACTACCAGAAACTGGAAAAGAGCTCTTAGATGTTGGAAACGAGCTCACGTTTAGCGATATGGAAGTCCTGCTCAAAGCGAGGGCGGAAAAGATGAAAGATGAATTAGAAGCTTGGAAAGAAGCTGAGACGTTTTTCGATGAAAAAGGCAACAAGGTTATGGTTGTGAACCCATTTTCTCCTAAAAAAGATCTCTTGGATTGGGAGGAAATTGCAAAGATCGAAGGTGCCAAGGTTGTGGATCCAGAGGAGTTTCCACTTCTCAGAGGTGTTTTCGCGCAGAAAACTTTTGCTGAAAAGTATCCAAGGGAGAAGAAAAGATCGAAACGTGGGAAACCGAGGTCAAAAGAGGAAGAGCTCAAAAAGTTCTCAGTAACTTTGAAGAGATAGAGGAGAATATAAATAAAAGTTTTTCTTACACAAAACCTGAGGCTTGGAAGTGTAGAAAATGCGGACACAAAGACGTTTGCAAGCCGATGTGGATGGATTAAGAATTGCGTAGGGTCCTTTCTAAGGTCGAACTCTCAAGTCTATCGTAGGGGGCTATAAAATCGAGAAATTTGCAGACGATACTCCCTAAACTTATAGGCTTTTGTTCCAACAACACGAAAACGACAACAACCTTAAGTCTTTTTATACCCCGGGCAAGAGAATTTAAAAACCCCAAGAGAATAGCGTTATGGACCTCGAAGAGAAGATAGCGCTGATATCAAGGAATGCAGAAGAAATTGTGACGCTTGAGGAACTAAGGTCACTCCTTGAAACGAAGGAAAAACCAAGGGCTTACGTTGGCTACGAGCCAAGCGGAGAAATTCATCTGGGGCATTTGATCACAGTCAACAAGCTCAAAGATCTGCAAAAGGTTGGATTCGAGATAATTGTCCTCTTAGCAGACATTCACGCATACCTCAACGAGAAAGGCACTTTTGAGGAGATAAGAGAGCTTGCGGAGAGAAACATGAAAACCTTCATAGCCTTTGGACTGAAAAAGGAGAACGCGAGGTTTGTTCTTGGTAGCGAATACCAACTTAAAGAAGACTACATGTTGGACGTGCTTAGACTTGCAAGGATTACGACGCTCAACAGAGCCAAGAGGAGCATGGACGAAGTTAGTAGGAGAAAAGAGGATCCGATGGTCTCCCAGATGATCTATCCACTTATGCAAGCGCTCGACATAGCTTACTTGAACGTCGACGTCGCAGTTGGTGGCGTCGACCAAAGAAAGATACACATGCTTGCAAGAGAAAACTTGCCCG
>JBKBUO010000059.1:0-7843 GCA_046290005.1 Archaeoglobaceae archaeon
TCAGAACAGCGGTTCTAATTTCGACGAATGGATTGAGCAAGTTGTTGCTCGCCGCACCATCGGTGCCTATTGCCACGTTAATACCATTATTTATCATTTCCGCGATTTTTGCGAGTCCGGAAGAAAGCTTCAGATTGCTTGATGGACAATGGGCTACGCTAACACTTTTTTCAGCAAGAATCCTCATTTCTTCATCGCTTATCCATACGCAGTGGGCGAGAGTTGTTTTCTCATCAAGAAAACCAATGGAATCCAAGAAAGATATTGGCGTCTTTCCAAACCTCTTTTTCGACTCTTTTACTTCCCAAAGCGTTTCAGAAGCATGCATGTGCTTCAAAATCCTTTTTTGTTTCGAAA
Organism: Archaeoglobaceae archaeon; assembly: GCA_046290005.1. Lineage (GTDB taxonomy): Archaea > Halobacteriota > Archaeoglobi > Archaeoglobales > Archaeoglobaceae > WYZ-LMO2. Next base: position 358 of record JBKBUO010000059.1, read on the forward strand.
TCTCGTTCACTCTCTTCAAGAAATCCGCAGAACACGTGTATATCGCGTGTGGTGTAAGCATAGTCTTTATTCTATCTTTTCCTTCCCAGTTTTCGATGAACTTCATCGCTATTCTAAGCTCCCCTTCTCCTCTTTCTGGAATTCCACGGTCCGCCATTCCATAGCCAAGGATCGCTCTGATTCCGCTTTCTTGCACAGCTCTCGCAACACTGTCCATGTGGATATACATATCCGCAAAGCAAGTATATCCGTGCTTTAGCATTTCAACACACGCAATCATCGCTCCCCAGTAAACAGAAGTTTCGTCAAGTTTTGCTTCGATTTTCCAAACTTTTTCAAGCCATTCTCTCAAAGGTAAAGCTTCTGCGTAGCCACGAAGCAAGGTCATTGCGGAATGTGTGTGCGCGTTGAAAAAACCGGGTAAAACCAAGCAATTTTTTGCATTTATCTCTTTTTCTCCTTTCAGCTTTTCCTTTGACACAGAAGCGATCCTGTTATCTTCTATTCCAACGTTGCAATCGATGAATTCACCGTTGATAAAACAGAGACCGTCCTTTATCACGAGGTCGAACATGGGAGGATATCGAAGTAGGGGATTAAAGGATTTCGACTCAAATAGAAAGAGTTTTAATCGACACTTAACATTGACTCCATGCTCAAGGACGTGATCAGTGACAAAGAAGGAGAAAAGGTTTTTCTACTGGGCAACGAAGCCATAGCTCGTGGAGCCCTCGAAGCGGGAATAGATGTATGCGCTGCCTATCCAGGAACGCCCTCTTCGGAAATACTCGACACTTTGAGCAGCGCTTGCCCATTGTTGAAGGGTAAACTCGAGTTCTATGTCGAATACTCTGCAAATGAGAAAGTCGCAGTAGAAGTTGCGATCGGTGCCTCGCTTGCTGGTAAACGTGGGATGGCTTGCATGAAGCACGTTGGTGTTAACGTTGCAAGTGATGCACTTCTAAGCTTTGCATACGTTGGCACCCGTGGAGGTTTCGTTCTCGTTTCCGCAGACGATCCGACGATGCACAGCAGTCAAAACGAACAAGACAACAGATGGTATGGGAAAATAGCCAAGCTACCTGTAATAGAAGCTTCAAGCGTTGGGGAGCTGAAAGAAATAACGAGGCAGTGCTTTGAAATCTCGGAAAAGTTCTCTTTACCCGTTATCCTTAGAACATACACTCGACTCAGTCATGCAAGTGGAATCGTAACGCTTGGCAAGTTACCGAACAAAAAGCTTGAAAAAGTTGCTTGGAAAAGAAGCCCTGAGACCGATGTAGTTATACCTGCACACGCAAGGAGATTAAAATTAGCCTTAAACCGAAAGCTCGCAGAAATTGAGGGCTTCTTTAATAAGTGGGAGATGAACTGGATTGAAGATGGAAAAGGTAAAATCGGCGTTGTTGCGTGTGGTTTAAGCTACAGCTACGTAAAAGAGGCTTTGGCAAATCTGAAAGTTAGTATTCCTATTCTCAAGCTCTCCTCTGCACATCCTTTGCCAGAAAAGCTCGTTGAAAAATTCACTTCTAATCTCGATGCTGTGATAGTTGTAGAAGAAGTGGATCCTTTCCTAGAGCTCCACTTAAGAGCGATGGGGATCAAGACGTTTGGAAAAATGGACAACTATCTCCCGATGAACTACGAGTTCAACGCAGGAATAGTAGAGCTTGGAATAGCAAAAGCCCTTGACTTAAAACCAAGCATTGACGTTGAAACAGCGATGAAGAACGATGAACTCAAGAAAATAGCACCACCGAGACCGCCTGTTTTGTGCGCCGGCTGTCCGCATACCGCCACTTTCTACGCCATAAGGAAAGTTGTAAACGAGCTCGGAAATGCTTGCTTGCCAAGCGACATTGGCTGTTACACCTTGGGGATAAACAAACCCCTCGAAACTGTCGACATTACGATCTGCATGGGTGCAAGCGTCGGTGTTGCAAATGGACTTTCACATGTTTTGAAGGACAAAATAATAACTACAGTTGGCGATTCAACTTTCCTGCACGCTGGAATTCCAGCTTTGATAAACGCTGTTTACAACAACGCCAAGTTCGTTCTAGTGGTCCTTGACAACATCGCAACGGGCATGACAGGGCATCAGCCACATCCGGGAACTGGAGTGAGGGCTTGTGGAGAAAAAGGGAGGAGAATTTTAATCGAGGAGGTCGTTAAGGGGTGTGGGATCGACTTCGTTGAGATTGTAAATCCTTACAACGTCCGGAGAACCATAGAGGTGCTTAAAAGAGCTGTTGAATACGATGGGGTTGCGGTAGTGATAGCTCGAGCGCCATGTGCAATAATCTGGGCTAGGGAGAGAAGGAGTAAGGGGACAATAGCTCCTCTCACAGTCACTAAGGACTGCGATCTGTGCATGGAGTGTGTCAACACCTTTGCATGTCCAGCGCTGATCTACGATGGCAAGGTTAGAATAAAAGATACGATGTGCATAGGCTGTGGAGTATGTGCGCAGGTATGCGGGAAGGGGGCGATAAAGCGCATCTTAAAGAGCTGAGCTGGAAAATCTCCGTAAGCTCTGCAACCATTTCAGTATTTTTTGTTAGCTTGATAGCCTTCTACTTGTCCAACTTCGGTTGGAAATCTTTTTTACTGGCTTCTATATGTTCAATCGCCACTTTTTTGCTAACGAGAAAGGCAATGCAGAGAAGTCTTTGGCGTTAAGACTTTAATACCTTTTTCAGAACTTTTAAAATCAAAGGCAAGTTTCCCCTTCTTATCTCCCGAAGCAAAAACTTTGGTCTGAGATAAAAGCGAACGTAACACTTCCTAAGGAGCTTGGAAAGCTCTTTTTCGGAAATCTGGGTTTTTAGCACAGGTTTTCCAGCGGTGTAGTTTTCGTAGTCCTCGCTTAAAAGGATCCCATTCTTTTTCGCCTCCTCGTATATCTCCGTCCCCGGATATGGGGTTAAGATCGAGAACTGCGCGTAATCTGGGTCAAGCTTTATAGCTAACCTAAGCGTCTCTTCCATTTCCTTCTTCGTCTCGATCGGTGCTCCGATTATGAAGGAGCAAATCGTAGATATTCCGATTTTTTTCGTCACTCTTATTACCTCCATAGCCTTTTTGAGCGATATCTTTTTACGATAGTAATCGAGGACTTTTTTGCTCGCGGATTCAATGCCGTAGTAAATTGCAGAGCATCCAGCCAGTTTCATCTTTTTCAGAAGTTCCACGTCTATCGTGTCAACCCTCGAAGAACAGCTCCAAGTGACGTTTAAGCCACGCTCTTTGATTTCCTTGCAAATCTCCTCAACCCTCTTTTTCTTCAGCGTAAAGGTGTCGTCGCCGAATGCGATGTGCTTTGCACCCCATTCGTAAATCAACCACTCCATTTCATCGACGACATTCTTAGCACTTCTCGCACGGAACTTTTTCCCTAAGAAGACCGAAGAACTGCAGTATCTACAAGCAAATGGACAGCCGCGTGACGTGATCATTGGAAAAGCTCTCAGTTTCTTCCCAAGCAGAGAATACTTTTCCAAAGGCATTAGATCGAAGGCGGGAAAAGGCAATGAATCAAGATCTTCAATGAACTCTCTCGGCTCGTTTCTCCTAATCCTCCCCTCTTCTTTGTAGTAAATCCCTTTTACGTCTTCCAGATTTTTTCCTGATTCAACCCTTTCCGCAACTTCTACTATCGTTCTCTCTCCTTCTCCGATACAAACCGCATCAATAAAATCGTTTTCTAGCGCCTTTTCTGGTTGAAAGGTGACGTGAACACCTCCAAAGATAACGAAGATTTCCGGAAACACCTCTTTTATTTTTTTCGCATAGTTAAGGGCGGATTTGAAGGTTGGAGTTGTTGAGGTTATCCCAACGATGAACGAGTCTCTGACCTTCTTCAGCAAATCGCCAATGCTTAGATTTTCGACAAGATCGTCGACGATTCTGACTTTAAAACCTGTTTCACGTAAAATCGATGCCAAGTAACCAAGACCAAGTGGAGGAGTCGAAATCTCGAGTTTTTTTACCAGCTCCACGCTCATGTTTGGATTTATCAAGGTGATCATACGATCATTTCTTTCCTTATCTCTTTCCAGAGGGACTTGTTCCTTATGCAACCCGGATCTGGCTTCAAATAGCTTCCGAGGTAGTTGTAAGCTCTTGCCCTGCATCCACCGCAAACATAGCGGTAATCGCAGTTTCCACAACCCTCTATTTTGTCCTTGTTTCTCAAATCCTCGAAGACTTCATTTTTTCTCCAAAGCTCTTCTAAGTCGTCGACACGAACGTTTCCAACCACGAGGGGGAAAAAGACGCAGGGAGTTATGTCGCCGTTCGCCTTTATTGCGAAGTAAAATCTACCTGCTCCACAACCACCTATGAATTCAGCGAGCTCTTTAAACCTGTTTCCGGCGCTCACGTTGTAGAAGTGAGTCGGTATAATTCCGCCAGCGCATTGGAGTGCAATTCTTGCAAACTGCGGGGCAGTAGAGAGGAGACTTATTTTGGAATTAAAGTTTTTCTCGTAAAGCATTCTGAGCAGTTTTTCCCTCTCTTCGGGCGTTATGTCTGCGTTAACGATCTCTTTGCCACGGCCGGTTGGTATGAAGTTGTAGTGCATAAACCAGTTCACCCCAAGTTCCTCGCAGATTCTTATAACCTCTGGGACTTCTTGGTAGTTGAACCTCGTAACTGTCATCGAGACGTTCACAAAGAACTCGTGTTTTACAGCGTTCTTTATCCCTTCAATCGTTTTGTCGAACACTCCTTTTATACCACGGAAAGAGTTCTGTGTCTCCCTCGTTCCGTCGAGGCTAATCTGCAAGTAGCTTACGCCATTCTCTTTCAGCTTTTTTGCCATCTCTTCAGTTATGAGAGTTCCATTTGTCGCAATTGCTACGTAAATCCCTTTTTCTGCTGCAAACCTTGTGAGCTCAAATATATCCTTTCTAACCAATGGTTCTCCGCCTGAAAAAGCGATTATCGAAACTCCGAGTCGATCCAAAGCTTCGACTGTTTCTATCGCCTCTTCAGTTGTCAACTCATCCTCCAACGCCCTCCCAGCGGTTGCGTAACAGTGCTTACACTTAAGATTGCACGCATAGGTCACGTCCCAGACCACTTGAAAAGGAGCCCCTGGGACAAAAGGTTTCCGCACGCCGAATTCCGCAAGCCCTTTCACAACATTTGCAAGCCCCTTTCTCCAGTAGGAGTCTTTGAACTTCGCTTTGACCTCTTCGAGGGTTGCGTTAAAGGCATCTGCGCCTTTCATAAGGATTGGTTCGATCAACTTCTCAGCGGTTTTGCATTTCCAACAAGCATCTCTTCGGGCACCGACGAATAGTTCAAGTGCAACTTCAATTCTATTCTTTCTGCATTCTTCACAGTAGGACGTGAACTGCTTTAAAGCAACTCTCGTGACCGGATTAATAAGGTGTGAGAACATCGTAACCTTGTCGATCATAGTAATTACACTTTCACAAAGTTTAAATATCTTACGAACTAAAAAGTTCACACGTGCGAACAATTTGGGTGAACAGATGCTGTTGGAAATAGCAGAGCTCCTTGAAAGGATTAGGATAAAGCCATCGGACGTGAGGATCTACAATCTCTTAAGGAACAGGGAGCTTGGGGTCAGGGAGATTGCGAAGGAGCTAAACTTGTCGACGAGGTTCGTAAGAGACAGGCTGAAGGAGTTAACGAGGCGTGGCATCCTGAAGAGAAGGCTTGTAGAAGAGGGATGGATTGGCTACAAATACACAGCGGAGGAGCCAAGAGAAGTTTTGAATAAACTCAAGGCTCAGCTGCACGAGGAACTTCTTAGGCTCGAGAAAACACTCGTAAATATTTAAAAAGGAAGCAAATTTATGGAACGTATCTTCGCACCTTGGAGGATTCGGTACATCTTAGCACCAAAGCCCAGAGATTGCGTTTTTTGCAACGCTTTGAAAATGGACGAAAGAGAAGCTCTCGTCGTTTACAAGGCAAAAAAAAGCTATGTGGTAATGAACAGAAATCCCTACAACCCCGGACACGTGATGGTCTGCCCAAGTCGCCATTTGGCGAGCCTTGAAGATCTCAGTGAGGAAGAGATGATCGAAATTATGCGGTTGACAAACCTCGCGATTAAGGCTATAAGACACTGTATGAATCCAGACGGTTTCAACGTTGGTGTAAACATCGGAAAAGTCGCTGGGGCGGGAATTGCAGAGCATTTGCATGTTCACATCGTTCCAAGGTGGAATGGTGACACATCGTTCATGCCAGTCCTTGCAGACGTGCAGATAGTTCCAGAAGCTCTTGAGGAGACGTATGAGAAGTTAAGACAATCTTTTAATATCCTCAGCGATCGTTCTAAGCACGAGAGCTAAGACGCCTTGTCCGAAGTCACATCTATTTATTTTTTCCAGCAATTCTTTCTCGAGATCAACGTTGGCGTTGTAGTAATACCTTAGGATTAGTTTCTTGATCCCATCCGCGAGCTTGGAGATCTCCTCGTTCTCCATCGCTTTATCGAAACAGTGCATGTAGTTAATACTCTCGAATCCACTTCTTATGGCGAGAAAACCCAAGCATCCCGCTTCAAAGAACTCTTTGCTCGCATCTTTTCCTTCCTTTTCCTTCTTTTTTGCTTTCAAGTATTTTACCTTTGCAAGTATCTCGATCGGTAGATCGAGGGCTTCGATCTCTTCAAAGCCTATCGCTCCAAGTGCGAGGAGGTTTTGTATAATCGAAAAATCCTTTCCAAGCTTCAAAGCCTCTCTCAAAACTTTTTCGGCTTCTTGCCTCTTTCCTTGTCTCATCAACGTGATTGCAAGATTGTTCATCACTTTTACATCCTTCCTCAATTCTAACGCGCTTCTCAGTAGTTCTTCTGCGATCTTGTAGTTCCCGAGCTTTATCTCGAGCACTCCAAGCGCGGAGTAAATTTTAGCCTTGAGATCAGGATCTTGCACGAATTCCATGACCGCAATCGCATCAGAGTAACACTTCTTAGCATCTAAAAACTTCTTCAACACCTGATAGAGGTTTCCGAGGTTGAAGAGGCAACCTGCGACGTTTCTCATCAACCCCTCGTCCTCTTCTGCGAGCTTTATGTAAATTTCAAGCGCCTCAAGATAGCACTTTTCCGCTTTTTCAAACTCGTGAAGATCGTAATACAAGTTTCCAAGTGTTCCAAGAACTTTGCCACGGTCTTTTCCTTCGACAATCTCTAAAATTTTTTCCCCTACTTTACAAAGCTCTCTTGGATCCCCAGCTCTTCGGTTTGCGAGATCTACGAACTCTTCGATGTCCATCGATGTAACTGTGAACAAGCTTTTTTAACCTTATCCCATCCGTTGTGATGTGAAAGTATTGGTGCTTGACACAACGCTGAGAGACGGGGAGCAGACACCGGGGGTATCGCTTACCGTGGAGCAAAAAGTAATGATAGCAGAAGCCCTCGACATATTGGGAGTTGATGTGATCGAGGCGGGAACGGCGATCGCTTCGAAGGGAGATTTTAATGCTATAAAGGAGA
>JBKBUO010000060.1:0-7709 GCA_046290005.1 Archaeoglobaceae archaeon
GAGAAGTTCAAGGAAATAATCTCAGCCCAGGGAGGGGATGAGAAGATCCGTTCCGAGGACATCGCGATTGGGGACAAAATTTATACGCTGAAGTCGAACAGCGAAGGAGTCGTGGTGACTGTGAGCAACAAAGCTATCTTGAGAATCGCGAGATCTGCTGGGGCTCCGAAGGACAAGGGAGCGGGAGTTTACGTTCACAAGAAAAGGGGTGAAGTCGTGCGAGCTGGAGAGCCTTTGCTCACGATATACGCAGAAAAGGAGTGGAAATTGGACAACGCGATTGAAGTTGCGAGGGTTGAGAAGCCAATCCTCGTTTCAGGTATGATAATCGAAGTTTTCCGGAGGGGTTGAGATGATCGAAGCCTTAGATGGTTTGAGAGATATAATAGCTTGTGAAAGCAAGATTTCGAGGATCGAACTCGTTGAGGGAAAGGCGATCTTGGAATATCGGGGATACGACATAAGGGATTTAGCAAAGCACTCTTGCTATGAAGAGGTTGCGTATCTCTTGCTCTACGGAGAACTGCCCAAGAAATACGAGTTGCAAGACTTTAAGATTGAGCTTGCGGAGAGAAGAGAGCTTCCACCACAGATCATAGGACTTTTGACGCATTTACCGCAGTATACGCATCCAATGGTTGTGCTCAGAACTTCGATAAGCTACCTCGGATCTCTCGACAAGCTCAAGGATTTAAAGACAAGGGAGGAGAATCTCGAAAAGTCAAAGAACTTGATCGCAAAGATACCGACGATAATCGCCTACTATCAAAGGATCAGAATTGGCAAAAACCTAATCCCACCAACTCTCGAGCTTAGCCATGCGGGGAACTTTCTCTACATGATGAACGGTTACGAGCCCTCGAAGATCGCTGAGAGAGCGCTTGACGTTGATTTAATATTGCACGCAGAACACGAGCTCAACGCTTCAACTTTCGCGGCGAGAGTCGCAGCTTCTACGCTTGCGGACATGTATGCATGCGTCGTCGCTGCAACCGGAACTCTCATGGGCCCCTTGCACGGTGGAGCTGCCCAAGAAGTCATGAAGATGCTCAGGGAAGTTGCGACGCCGAGGAGGGCTGAGGAATATGTGAAGAGAAAAATCGAGAGGGGAGAAAAGTTAATGGGCTTCGGACACAGGATTTACAAGACCATAATTGATCCGAGAGCAGAGATCCTGAGAGATCTCGCGAGAGAACTTGCGAAAACTGGAAATCCAATATGGTTTGAGATAAGTGAGGCGATAGCGGAGAACGCATACAAACACAAGGGGCTACTTCCGAACGTTGACTTCTATTCCGCAAGCGTCTACGCAAACCTTGGCATTCCAGACGATCTATTCGTGAACATCTTCGCAATGGGTCGCATCGCTGGATGGCTCGCACACATAACCGAGCAGTATGAGTCGAGCAGGCTTATAAGACCAAGGGCGAAATACGTTGGCGAAACCGAAAGGGTTTACGTGCCATTGGACAAGAGATAAAAATTGGCGGCTTGCTGGCGGCCTATCATCGTAGGCTACCGCCCTCTCCGACCGCAACGGCGTGATGCGTTGCCTTCAAAGTTTATAAAACTTTCTTTATGTTTTCGAGATACGCTATTATTCCATCAACCGCATTCCTAAGGATTACCTTGTTGTCGTAATTTTTAACGATGCTCTCAAGTTCGTCTCTGCTCAAGTCTTTCATCTCCTTGGCAAACTCGACCATTCTTGGAATTGCCCTCGTGATGTTGTCGACGATCGTCACATCAGCCATTTTTGCGGTTCTTGACAGCGGGTTTAGGTCTATCGCTATCACCTTCTTTCCGTGTTTTTTCAAGATCTCGCATCTATCCCCATCTTCGAGCGGGACTAAGACAACGTCTGCGATCAGGATCCCTCTGCTGTCCACGATCCTTCTTGCGGAGCTCAAACCTTTTAGCTCCGCATCGCAGTTGCAAAGCGCTTCAATTCCAAACTGCGAAAGATACTGCGCAATCTTCGCAACTCTTTCTCTGCTGAAGTGGAAAACGTTTACCTCTATCTTCGCCTTAACGAGCTCTGCAAGCTCCTTTATACTCTCCGGAACTAAAACAGCAGTGTTCCCATTTACGCTGATCACGGGATGCTTTGCAAGCAAAAGCATTGCAGTTGCAACCTTCTCAGCTCTTAAAGCGAACTCGTTGCTTCTCTCACCAAGGATGTAATCAAACGCTTCCCCTCTTCCATGCGCTATCAACCCTTGGAGTGCTGTAACCCCAAGCTTTACACCTTCGACTATCTTCTCCCTCATCACGAGCGATTCATACCTTGGATGATCCTTGGGTATCATCTCGCATCCCCAGGAATTCTGCGAGTTCTTTCAGCGATTGAAAAACATAGTCTGCGTAGAGTTTAAAGCTTTCCACCATCCCTTTGTTTTTTTCGTGCACGATCAACGCTGTCTTCGCTCCCGCCTTCTTCCCTGCAATGAGATCGAAAAGGAAATCGCCGACGACGAGAACTTCTTCGCTTTTAACCCCAAACTTTTCGATCAAGAATCTTATCGGCTCGTCCGAAGGCTTCGGCTTTGCATCGTTTCTCGAGATTACGAAGTCGAACTGTAGGGAAAACCTTCTCGCTATTATCTCAACGCTTTTTTTGCTGTTTCTCGTAACAACGCCGTAGATTATTCCAGATCTCCTTAAGAAGTCCAGGAGTTCTTTTGCGTAAAAAGAGAGCTTGGCTTTTTCTGCGCTTCTTATCTCGAACTCTTCTAAGATTCTCAGCATTTCCTCCCTTCTCTTTTCGTCCTCTTCTTCGAGGATACTCTCTAAGATGAATCTCTCCTTTACCCCAAGCCTTTCTCTGATTAGATCGAAGGGGATGTTTAACTCCACCAAAGTCCCGTCGAGATCAAACGCTATAAGCTTGAACATAATCCTTGAACTCCTTCGCAACTTCCCTTGGATTTTCCGCAAGGTAAATGCTTCTGCCTACGATGATAGCATCTGCAAACCTTAGGGCATCCAAACTACCACCTTGAGCGCCGATTCCGGGACAAAGAATTTTCATTTCCTTTGCGACTTCTCTTATCGCTCTCAACCTCTCTATTCTCGTAGCGGGAGCTATCAATCCTTGGCAACCGAGGTCTCTCGCTCTTTCCGCGATTTCAAGCGAAAACTTTTCCATGAACTCCGCACCACCTTCGCTGCTGAGCTCGGTAACCACGTAGACTTCGCCTTCGTAGCGTTTTGAAACGTTTAGCACAGCTTTGATCGAATCGCTACCCACGAATCCATGAACAATTACAGCTTTTGCGTCGTTTCTGAAGGCAATCTCTGCAATCCTTGCACTTATGTGCGGAACATCTGCGATCTTTAAATCCGCTATGACTGGTTTTATCTCAGCCAGATCCGAGATCACCTTAACTCCAGCGGAAAGAACAAGCGGGTAGTTCACCTTGAACTTGTCGACGAGATCTGCGAGGTTTTCTGCAATCTTAAGCGCCACTCTTCTATCTTCAATGTCCAGAGCGAGGACGAGCTCTTTCACGAACCCACTACGTTTGAGGCGAAATAAATTTTTCTGAGCTTAGCTTTTTTCGATGGCAACGAGGAGATAGATGAGGGATGCGACAAACGCAGAGATTGCACTTGCCGAAATTGGAATGCCAGAAGAAAAGATTAGACCAAAAAGCAGACAGAGCAGAGTTATGAGGAACGAGTAAATGAGCGATTGTGCAACACTTTTTGAGAACTTCTTCGCAACCGCAGACGGTGCTACGAAGATCGAGTAGGCCAAGATTGCCCCCACTGCTCTTATAACAGCTACAACTGCAATGGCAACGATTACAACAACAATAGCGTCGATCAACTTTGGGTTGATTCCCGACGCCTCAGCACCTTCGGGATCGAAGAGGAAGAAGATAAGTTTATCGTAAAAAAACCCAAAGAGGAGAAGGATCGCAATTAAGGCGATGGAAATGTATAGGAAGTCTTTTTCGGTCATCAAGAAGAGTTCGCCGAATAGAAAAGCCCAGAGCTTCGCAGTATAACCTCTTGTTAGGGATATCAAGATAACCGCAACCGCCATCGCGAGTGCAAACGAAACGCCAATACCTGTGTCGATGTCCGAGAACTTGGAAAAAGTGGTTGCGATCAAGGCAAAAAAGATTGCAAAAAGAGTTGCAACCAAAAAATAGTCGAGTTCTATGCCTATTGAAGCGAGAAATATCGCAAGAGCAACTCCAGCAAGAGCAGAATGCGCTACACCAGCGATCAAGAAGGAAGCTTTCCTAAAAACAGCGAGGTTTCCGGCGATGGAAACTATTGCGGAGATCAAAGGAATTGCGAGGAGGCTATCCATGTTGATCGCCGTAAAGCGGGTGCACAACTCCCTCTTCGCAAACGACGAGCGGAATCTCTGCACCGTAAACCTTTACCATGTTCTCCATTGTAAAGACCTCGTTCGCCTTTCCGAAGGCTACGAGTTTCTTGTTCAATAGCATAACCCTATGGACAGCATGTAATACTGGATTTATGTTGTGCACGACTACTAGCGTAGTCGCTTTGCACTTTTCGAGGACTTCGACGATCCTTCTCTGGCTGAGCACGTCGACCCCGTTGAAGGGTTCGTCTAACAAGAGTATTTTTGGTTTTTTCATCAGCGCCCTTGCTATTAAAACTCGTTGTTGAAAACCACCGCTCAGCTCTCTGAAGAGAAAGTCGAGCTTATCCTCCAACTCGAGATGCTTTAGGATTTCCGAATCAATCTCTTTTTGCGCCATTTTCAGAACTTCCAAGACTTTTATGGGGAGGTCTATGGATAAAGAGCTTCTCTGTGGGACGTAGGAAATCAAGTTGAGCACTTTTTTATCTTTTCTAGGATCTCTCCCCAAGACAGATATTTCGCCGTCAGCCCTTAGCAGTCCGATGATGCACTTGAGTAGCGTAGTCTTTCCCGCGCCGTTTGGGCCGAGGATTGCAACGATCTCTCCTTTCTCTACTTTAAAGCTTAGATCTTCGAGTGCTGTTGTTTTTCCGTATGAGTATCTTAGATCCTTCGCTTCGATCGCCATATTGCGACGAGTAAAATCGCTTCAACTATTGCGATGAAGGCGAGAACGTAAACAACGACGTTTTCCCCGGTTTCGATGTATTCTGGTTTTGAAAGACTTACCGCGTTGTAGATCAACATTGACTCTGGGCTTAGATCAGCGATAACTTGAAGAACCGCAATTCCACATTTCTTTTCGCTTGCGATCTTTACAGCTATCTCCTCGATCTTTGTTCCCTTCTGGTATTCGGCGATTGCCACTACGCATTTGTCTTTCAACCTCAACTTTCCCAATTCAACTGCACCCGGAGAAACTTCCTCTGGAAAAGCGAAAGATACGCTCAGGTTCAAAGCAGAAATCGCATAAGCTGTGTGCGGATCCATCGCGACGAAGTCGTGATCTTTCACTTTGGACACGATCTTCTCAGCCTCTTCCATCGTGAGTTGCATAGAGCTTACGAACCTCTCGAAGTTTTGCTCGTAAACTTCTTTTCTATCTGGGTAGATTTCTAAAAGCTTTTCCTTCACTCTAAAAGCGATCTTTATCGTGTTCTCAGGTAGAAGCCAGTAGGCATGGTAGTTCTCTCCTATTCCGGGAAAGCTTAGGATCGTAGCTTCGTAGTCTTCGAAATCGAGAACCTCGGGATTTATGTTCTTTAATTTCTCCTCAAATTCGATTAGCCCTGAGTTGGCAAGGATTAAAAGCTTTGCATCTTTTGCTTTCTGCAAATCTCTGCTTGTTAGCGAGAAAAGATGCGGATCAACGTTTGCTGGTGCAACGCTTTCAACTTTTTCTCCGTAGATACGCTCCACGATGTTTTTCAAATCTGGAATCGAAACTACTACGCTTGCATCAGTTATTGAGATCATTAGAGTGACCGAGAGGATTAGGGAGATGGTATAGGCTTTCCGCATGGACAAGTCACCCTATCCCCGTATTTTCTTTCAATGACCTTTTCAAGTTCTTCTCCGATTTCAACATCTATTTTCGACGCTTCTTTACACACGAACTCTTTTTCGATTCCAATATCTTCGAGGAGACACTCTATCAACCTATGCTTCCTAACCAACCTCTTTCCCTCCTTTAGACCCTTTTCCGTGAGAACAAAACCCTTCTTCTCTATGTATATCCCGTAGCCGAGTTCTGACATCTTGATCAATACCTTCTGCGCCGTGGACTTCGGAATCTCAAGCTTTTTCGCAAGCTCGCTCGGACCAACAACAATTTCTCCTTTTTCCCGTGCAATGAACAGCGTTTTTATTATGAACCAAGTTTCCATAATGAACATTGTTCTGATTTTAAAAATTTTCTCTCCTGAAAACCACATCCTGCGTAGGGTTTATATACTTTATATACTCCTACTCTTGGGGGTAATTATGGAATATAAAATCAAGATAGAAAACGTCGTCGCATCGACGCAGATAGGGGAGAATATCGATTTGCCCAAGATTGCAAGAGAGATAAGGGATTCTGAATACAAACCAAAGCAATTTCCTGGGCTTGTTTTACGAACAAAAGATCCGAAGGCTGCTGCACTTGTTTTTAGGAGTGGGAAGATAGTTTGCACGGGCTCGAAAAGCGTTGAAGATGCCCGAAGGGCTGTAAAGCAGATAGTCAAGATGCTCAAGGAGATAAACATAAACGTTATCGATGAACCAGAGGTCAAAGTTCAGAACATCGTCGCATCCGCAGATCTTGGTATGGAATTAAATCTCAACGCAATCGCAGTCGGTCTTGGGTTTGAGAACGTTGAATACGAACCTGAGCAATTTCCTGGGCTTGTTTACCGTTTGAACGATCCAAGGGTTGTCGTTTTAATATTTGGCTCTGGAAAGATGGTCGTCACAGGGGGAAAGAGTCCTGAAGATGCGCAAAAGGCTGTTAAGAAGATATCAGAAGAACTGAAGATGCTTGGGCTGATGTGATGCATCCTCTGCTGAAAAAGAAAGGTTTCGTGGTCGACATAGATGGAGTCATCGGAAAAAGTGTTGAGCCAATAAGGGGAGGAGTTAATGGAGTAAAAAAGCTCATCGAGCTTGGAAAAAAAGTTGTATTTGTTTCAAACAACTCCACAAGGAGCAGAAGAATTTTAATTCAAAGGCTCAGGTCTTTTGGCATCGAAGTCGGAGAGGAGAGCGTAGTTTCCGCAACCCATGCGACAGCTAAGTTTATAGCTAGGGAAAAAGAAGGGGCGAAGGTTTTTACGACTGGAGAAGAGGGCTTGAAAGAGGAGCTTTTAAACGCCGGTCTAAGGATCGTCGACTATGAAGATGCGGAATACCTCGTGGTTGGATCTAACAGGAAAATAGACTACGAGCTGATGACCAAGGCCTTGCGCTGTTGCCTTCGAGGGACTCGCTACATTGCGACAAATCCAGACAAGATATTTCCATCGGAGAATGGACCAACTCCGGGGACTGGGATGATAATAGGGGCTCTTTACTGGATGACCGGTAGGATGCCAGATGCGATCGTTGGAAAACCATCGAAGGTGATAATGCTCGAAGCCTTAGAAAAGCTAAACCTTAGCGCTGAGGATGTAGTGGTCGTTGGGGACCAAATCGAAGTTGACGTCGTTGCTGGGAAAAACATAGGCGCAACAACTCTACTCGTTTTGACGGGGGTTGCTAATAGAAGCGACGTTGAAAGAACGGATATAAAACCAGATTACGTTGCGGAATCGCTTGAATCTCT
>JBKBUO010000061.1:0-7679 GCA_046290005.1 Archaeoglobaceae archaeon
CATGGGACGTGGCTCCTTGGGGAGGTTGTCCAACAGCGGGATGCGACGAGGATAAAAAGGTATGCACTTGGACTTGCGAAGTGGGTAGCGTAGAGCTGTATCAGAGTATTCAATAAAAGCTTCGGTTTGAACTGAGAACTCTAAGGTCTCTCAATCGACTTTATCAGCCTCAAGACTCCATCGAACGTGAACTCATCCGGAACCAACGCCTTAAGCCCCCTCGAGCCCAAGAACTCCGCTGTTGGGGTTCCTATTGCTATGAGCTTGATCTCTCTGAGCTTTTCCAAACACTCTGCGTCGCAGTTCTCGAAAAAGCTCTCTGCAATCATTCTACTCGAAAAAACAACTGCTTCGTAGAAACCTGATTTCAACTTCTCTATCTCTTTGCGTTGCTCTTCTCCGTTAAGCTTCACAATTCGATAAGCAAAAACTTCGCTGTAGTCTGCGAACTCCGATATTTTTCGCAGTGCATCGCTTCCTTTATCGCTTCGAATCGCAACAACTCTCTTCCCTCTCAAAAGCTCTCTGAACTCCTCAACTATTGCACTCGACTCGTATCTTTTTGGCACGAGAACGTCGTATCCAGCGTTTTTAAGGATCTCCGCGGTCTTTTTTCCTATTGCAATAACCTTTCCAAGCTTCAATCCTTTTTTAACGATCTCTCTCGCAGAGTTTTGGCTTGTAACAATTGTAAAGTCGTGCTTTGGAACTTCGAATTCTTCGTATTGCAGGGAAACGAATGGACATCCATAGGCTTCTATTCCAGCTTTTCTAAAGGTTTCAACCGTCTTCTCTAAGAGCTCAGCGGGTCGAAGGATCAAGACCCTCATAGTCCCTCAGAAACGGATACTTCTCCCTCGTTCTCTGCACGTCCGCAAGATCTATATCGCTCATCAAGACTTCTTGATAAATTCCGCCTTCTGCCAACACTTTCCCCTCTGGGTCGACGAGCATCGAATTTCCGCCGTAATCAAGGTCGCCCTCTACGCAGTTAACGCCAGCGACGAAAACCTGATTCTCTATAGCTCTCGCCCTTAAAAGCGTTTTCCAGTGCTCGATCCTTTGCTTTGGAAACTCCGCTGGGATTGCAATCAACTCTGCGCCCTTCTTGACAAGCTTTCTCGCCAACTCTGGGAATCGAACTTCGTAGCAAATCAAGATCCCAATTTTCCCCACTGGTGTGTCGAAGACTTCTAAAGCATTTCCCCTTGCAAAGATCCCCTTCTCCTTCGTGAGTGGAAACAGCAGATTTTTCCTGTAAACTCCGATGATTTCGCCATGATGAACGATGACCGCAGAGTTGTAAAGCTTATCACTTCTCTCTGCAACTCCCGCAACGATCACGATATCCCTTTCCTTGGAAAGCTTGAGCAAAAGCTCAATTTCTTCGTTTAAGTCCTTCAAAGCCCTTAGGTTGTTCTCGTAAAAACCAGTTGTGAAGAGCTCTGGTAAAATCACGAGGTTCGCTCTAACCTGTAGAGCTCGCTTTACCAAGCTAAGACCCTTCATCAAGTTCACGTCTTTGTCCGCAGAAATTCTCTGCTGAGCTAAGGCGATTCGGATCTTAGATGTGGTCAACAACCTCACCCTCCTTTGTTAGCCTAAGCTCTCCACCTCTTCTCTCAACACAAAAACCCCGAATTAGAACTTGAATGTGATACTCAAGCTCAGGAAGAGATATTTTTAAATATTTCGCGATCTCGTCTTCGCCCAAGCCTCTGCGAATAAGCTTGAGAATTTCCCTTCGAATCGGATTGGCTATCGCCCTATGGTATCTTTCATGATACTCCCTACTAAGCTCAATCGACTTCGAGAACTCCTTCCAACTTGACATGATAAAACTTGGAAACAAATTTATTAACTTTTTCCAGTCTTTGCTATGGAAATCCAAGATGACCCCTTCAGAAATTTACTCTGCGCCGAAGTCGTTGAAGTCCGCGATGGATATGCAAAGCTTAAAGCGAGGATTAAAGAAGAATTTCTGAACTTCCACCGAATTGCGCACGGCGGTTTTATAATGGCCTTGCTCGACTGCGCCTTTGCAATTTCTGCAAATACCGATGCAACAAGGTTTGCGATAAACATGAGCGTGAACTTTATTTCTCCAGCAAATTCTGGAGACACGATTTACGTTGAGTGCGAAAAGATAAGGGGGAGAAGAACTGCTTTTTATAGAGTAAGAGCTTTCAAAAATAGTGAGTTGATAGCAGAAGGGACTGCGATCGCACAATCGCCAAAATGAAAACTATTTGATTTGCTCGAGCAACTCGTTGCAAACTTCCACTATCTTTTCACCCGCAGCCTTGAGAACTTCGATCGGATTTGAGCCGTTGGTGCGGAGATACATCTCCGGCTCTCCAACCAATGGATGTGGGATGTTGTATCTAACCAACACGGTTCTCGGATCGTTTGAGAGGTAGTGCTGCAGCAAGTTCAGAAACGTGTGATCCTCACCCTTCAACAAAAACTTAACGTAATCCCTGCCGATCTCAACTATTTTTATCATCACCACTCCCCCTTTCCATACGAACTTGAAATCTTTCTGCTCTCCTCTCTTCCGCAATTTGGGCATTTAAGCCTTCCCTTCTCCAATACCAGATCGACCTTGCAAGCACTGCAAAAAGCCTTCAAGACCCCCATTTCAGGCTCTCTTATCGAAATCTTAGGCGTTGCATCGATGACCCTCGCCTTTACTATGTCTCGATAGCTCAGCGCATTCGCAATGTTTTCGAATTTTCCAACGTTCGAGATATGAAGCATTGCGAGATTCGTATGACCCAGATCTCTATCTTCTCCCCTTTTTCTCGCTATTTCTACCATTACGAAGTTGTTTCTCACATCTACGACTCTGCCAATAACTACGTCATCCTTTTTTAGCTCGGGTATCTTTTTAAACGCGGATACATTTGCAACTCTGTCTTTTATCTCGAGATAACCGGCGATTCCAGCGTAAATTTCCTTATTGTCCTCGTAAACTCCCTTTCCCGCTTTGAACTCCTCAACATTTCCTATCTTGTCCCCGGGAAACACTATTCTTTCTTTCAATTCTGAACACCTCTACTGCGATCTCCTTGAAGGGTTTCTCGTGGAACGAATAAGTTTTTCGGAGAGGTATCGTTAACTTCCAAACATGAGTAACCGCAAAGCAGTTTTTTTCTGCAGATCTCCTCACAAATTCCTCACTTCCCGCAGAGTGGATTGTGTAGATTTTTTCTGCGATTTCAAAGGCTTTCTCAAGAAAAACTCTGTCTGCATGCCTCTTTTGTATCCCAAAGGGCGGGTTCATAATCACTGTGCATCTCTTTTTCACTTTGAAGTCTTTTACATCGCAAGCAACAAAGTTTGCCTCGATTCCGAGCTTTTTCGCGTTTTTTCTCGCAATTCTCAACGCCTCAATGTCGACATCGACACCTATTGCGAACGCTCCAAGCATTGCGGAGGCTATTGCAAGGATTCCGGTTCCACAACCGAGATCTACGACAATATCGAGATCACCAAAGAGCTTCGCATTTGTAACGATGAACGCTGCGAGGTTTGAAGGAGTTACGTATTGCTCCAAGTAGAGCTTTGGACTTTGAAAGCCCTCGAGTTTCTCCAAGATTATCTCGATCTCCTTCTTCATATTTCTCCGATTTTTGTAGCGAGCTTTGCAAGCACTTCTTTTCTCTTTCCTTGAACGAACTTTATTGAACCTACGACCAAATGCCCACCACCATCGATGCAGGCGTTGATCTCTTTTCTCAGTTCATCCACAAGCCTCGGAATGTCTAAGTTGACGCCTTCACTCCTTATCACTGCGAAGTCTGGTCCGAAGCCAATTGTTACGATCTTCGGATACTTTTGCTTAAGCCTGTCGTGGATCTCCCCAGTCAGCTTCCCCGGTGGTGGAAACTCGAATTTTCTCGAGTAGTTTTCAACGTCAAACGCTGCCAAGGCTATTCCATTGGGTAGAGTCTGAACTTTAACGCTTTCCAAACCAGTTTTGAGTTGTTCCTCGATCGCTTGTTTGGCGTAGCTTGAAAGCAATTCCACGAGCTTTTTCTGCCTATCCTTTCTGCCAAAGCCCAAGATCTCGTGCACCACGCTACTTGCAGATTTGAAACGCAGATAAAAGCCTTCGAACTCTATCGCCAAGGCAATGTCTTTCAGCTCTTCTTTGCTCAACCCGCTGAGCTCAATGTAGCGCTCAACCTCCCCTTGAGCTCTATCGCCAACCACTGAGATAGCTGCCAAGTGCTCGAGGTTTAGATCGCTTATCATCCTTGCAATTTCAACGCAAAGTATTGCAGAGGTTACGTTGCTGTCTCCGCCGACCTTGTATGGGTTAACGTGATAGAGAAGAAAGCGATCGACCTCTTCGTTCGGATAGTGGTGGTCTATCGTTATCACGTCCGCACCAAAGAGGAGAAATTGCCGAATCGCAGGCAAGTCTTCTACTCCTGAACCATTGTCAATTAGTAAAACCAATGGGATCTTGTCACCAAAGCGCTCCGAATCTTCGAGACTTTCGTCGAGGTCTCTGACAAGGTCTTCGAGCTCATAAAACGGCGCCCTCGAGACCCTTCTCTTTACCAAGTGATACCTCGCATCTTCATCCTTATGGACTCTCTTCGCAAGCTCTTGAAGCGCAAGCTCGATTGCAACCCCACCACAAGTCCCATCTGCATCCCAGTGGTGGCGAATTATCACTGGTCGCGATTTTAGAATTGCCCTCTTCAACTCCCTCGCAACCCCCATCATCTCTCCCCGCAGTTTTTCAAGGATTTCGCTCTCTATGAGAAATCCCTTGAACTCAGGCTCGCAAGCTTCCTCTATCTCCGCCTCTATCCTTCTCCTTATCTCGTATGACTCTTCGCCATATATGCGATCTATTTCGAGAACGTCAATTCCACTCCTTCGCAAAGTTCCGATGACCTCTACCGCGTCATCCACTTGGGCTTCAAAATCGTCGAAGACTGTGCAGTTCACACTTCCAGTTCCGTCCGTGATCGTCAAAACCCTTGCAATCGCGGTCTCCTTAACATGTGTAACAATGCCACGAACCTTGAAAACTCTTCCCGGAGTCTTTGGCAAAGCTGAGATTGGGATCGCATCGATATCCTTTGATTTCTCCACAACCGCGTAATTATCGCTTTCCGCAATCGCAAGGTCGATCTCGCCATTGACACCAACGCTCGTAACCTTTACAACGATCTCATCCCCTTCGTTTATCGCGGGAGGTTTTCTGAGAAGCCCCCTTAGTCTCTTGTTTAAGTTTACAAAAGCTCCTATGTCCGTGATCGACGTCACAGTCCCCAAGTATAGCCTCCCTATCCTTATATCTTCAATTCCGCAACTGTTTCTTAGCTTGAAAACGTGCGGTTTTTTTCTGCACTCGACGCAAAGCTCCTGATCTGTTTCCTTACCACAAATTTGGCATCTTCGGACTCTTCCTTTTCCTCCACAGCTCTTACAAACCTCAAATACTCTAACAAAACCTTTCCCTTCACAAGCCCCGCAGATACCCTTCATGAAAAGCTTGAGTTTTTCATCGTTCAGATTTACTACCTTTGGGTCAAAGCTCCTCGCTTTTCCCGTTCCGCCACAAGTTTCGCACTTTTTTTCGATCTCGAGAAACCCTTTTCCACTGCACTTTTGACAAAGCATGGGTTAAGTTTACTTTTGGATAATATCTTTTATCGCTTGAAGCCTTTGCCTATGAAGTAGATCTCAGCACTACTCTTCCTCGAAGCCTTTGGGCTGTGGAACTTCTTGAAGACAAAGCACGGCTTTAATTCGTTGTAAAAGTTCTGAATCTCTTCACCTTGGAAGACTTTAACTAAAAAGTTACCACCGTTGCGTAAGACTGCTTTTGCAATCCCAAAGCTCGCCCTCGCTAAGTCTATGGAGCGGAGATGGTCGATCGTCCAGATCCCAGTTATCTTCGGCGACGCGTCGCTCATGACAACATCGTAGCTATCGCTGATGTCGAGCAAAACGTCGATGATATTCTCGTCTGTGATGTCTCCCCGAATGAACGTTACACCCTCGAGCTTTTCCATTGGATTTATGTCAACCGCAACGACGAAGGCTCCAAGCTCGACTGCGACTTGGCTCCATCCACCCGGCGTTGCTCCGAGGTCGAGAACAACATCGCCTTTGCGAATTAGCCTAAACTCCTTGTTCATCTGCAAAAGTTTGAACGCAGCTCTGCTCCTATAGCCTTGTTTTTTCGCCTCCCAGTAGTAGTGATCCCTCTTGTCCTTCATAGCACCTTCACGTATACTCTTCTCGTCCTCGGACCGTCGAATTCGACGAAGAGAACCCTTTGCCAAGTTCCGAGTTGTAGCTTACCATCTTTAAAAGGGACTATCACGGAATTTCCAAGTAGGGAAGCTTTTATGTGCGCATCCGCGTTGTCATCGATCTCGTTGTGCTTGTAACCAAAGCTTCTCGGCACAATCTTTTCAAGCGTCGCTATGATGTCGCTGAGCAATCTTGTTTCCGCTTCGTTTAAGATAATGGAAGCAGTCGTGTGTGGGGTGAAGATTAGAACAACTCCTTCGCCTTCGAGCATTTTTTCTACTTCCACCGTTATATCAACGATCTCTGTCCTTTGTTTCGTTTTTACTTCGATCAACTTCATCTAATCTTCGCTTTCATCCTTTTCTATTTATCCCTTTCTCCGCACGAGCCAATAGATCGCATTTGGTGAATGCCTACAATTTTGCAATTACATAAAGAAAATTTCAACTTAGAAAAAAGAAATTCCATTATTACAGAAAAACTATTTATATTTGCCATCAAAGCTTCCTTTGCCAAGAGGTGAGGGTATGGGATTCGGGATTAAGTTTAGGAGAAACGAAAAGGGATTTACAGGGCTTGAAGCAGCGATAGTGTTGATAGCGTTCGTAGTCGTCGCAGCGGTTTTCAGCTACGTGATGCTTGGAGCCGGTTTCTACACAACGCAGAAGTCAAAGCAAGTCGTAGACACTGGGGTGAAGCAAGCGAGCAGTAGCCTAACGCTCGACGGGCAGTATATTTATCTAAACTGCACAGGAGCTGCAGGTGGAGAAACGGGTTCTAATGGAAAAGTTGGACAGATCTACTTCTATGTAACGCAAACCGCCGGTGGGAGCCCAGTGGATCTGAACAAGACGTCTATTACGATAATTTCAGCAAGTGGTTACAAACAGCTCTTCTACAACGAGAGCGATACCAGCGCATGGTGGTATGAGTCCATAGTCGGAGATGGTGACAACGTCGTGGAGATGAACGAGAAGTACAAGATAACGCTAAACGTAACTTACAGCGAGTGGAAGGACTCAATTGGCAACTTGAATCCAAACGACGTGATAACAATCGAAGTTCGACCACCCATTGGTGCACCGCTCTCGATAACGAAGCAACTGCCACCGAGCTTTGTTAGCGTGACTTACGTATGAGGTGGTGCAAATGAGGTTCCTTAGAAATGAGAAGGGTTTTACGGGTCTTGAAGCTGCGATCGTTCTCATAGCGTTCGTCACAGTCGCTGCAGTGTTCAGCTACATCTTGCTTGGTGCAGGATTCTTTGCAACGCAGAAGAGTCAAGAGGTTGTGCACACCGGAGTTAAGCAGGCTACGAGCTCGATGGAGCTCGTTGGCGCGGTCGTTGCAACTGGGAACACCAGTGGAAATAAAATACAAAATATAACCTTCAC
>JBKBUO010000062.1:0-7645 GCA_046290005.1 Archaeoglobaceae archaeon
TATATATGGGATGGACAATGGCGAGGTATAGCGAAAACTCGCTTGATACGACCAGGTTTGCGTGTTTGGGATACTATATAGGAATTATTGGACTGAACGGAGGTTTTAACGTTGCCCACATTCCTCAAGGAGTTCGCGAGTTTTGTAGACAGTAAAAGGCATGAACTGAAGGACAAGATTTTGAAGGGTAAACCAAACTGGCTGGAGGGAGATTTTAAGAGATACATCAGCGAACACTGGGTTAAATTGGAGAACTTGGATAAATTCACAATCAGTCCAGCAAATTTCGATGTTTTGGCGATCGATTCCGGGATTTATCACACGTTGCTCCCAAACGGTGGAATTTTCTACATAATTCGCTCTATATCTGTTCGAAAAGACGTAATAGCAAAAAAGATCGAAGCCGACGTCATTTTTAGCAAGGCTAAAACTTCCCGTATCGAGGAATTTATCTCCACAAAAATGGAGCTAATGGAGTTCGAACTCGCTCTTGAAGCGTTGAAAGATGGTTTCAAAGGAGATGCGATCCTCTTAGACGGCTCTCTTTACGGCAGAGCGTCGCACGTTCCAATGGAGTCGAAAGTTGAAGAAGGACGCGATCTTTTGTTGCGCTACTTCGAGGTTTACAAGGATCTCCTCGAGCTTTGCAAAAAATCTGGAGTCCTTTTGGTTGGTGTCAGCAAAGAGAGCAGATCTACGTTCTATCGTGACTACTTGCTCAGCCTGATATTCAGCGAGAAGTTGAGGGGGCTGAACTTAGATGAAAAGGAAAAGATGGAGTTGAATGGGATATTTTACCAAATTCTCGATAACGAGAAAGTCGCTCTAAGCAGATTTTCTAAGCTTAAGGAGAGACATGGTGATAAATTGAAGGACATAGAGCTAATCTTGATGGAGTTAACGTCTTCGAGACCAGATTACCAGTTGATTATGAACCACGTCTCTTCTATCGGGTTTATGACACCTTTGCTGCTGGGACCATCGCTCAGAATGTCGAGACGCTTTGGGGAGTATCGAAGAGATCCGAGGGGTTTTGTTGAAAATTACTTTCCAAGATCGACGATTGAGAAGGGAGAAGACTTCATCCGATGGGCAACCAAAATCCTTAACACTATGCTGGAATTTCCGAGCTTCGTCTCTTTCTACATTCTTCTCGATCGCATGGACTCGCCTATACGCATAGATTTTCCATACTACGACAAACACCTTATCGAAATAGGCTGGCCAGAGCGAGCTCATGTGGACATCGAAGATTTGCTAAGAATCCTCATATCAGGCTACTGCGGTTTGAACGTGCACAATCTATGGCTTGAAAGCGCTGACGAAAAGGTTAGATTGAGCGAAGCAATCGTGGATGAGATATACTTTCCCTACTTAGAGAAGTTGTTTGGGAAAAAGATCCTCCGTGGGAGGAGGTATAGACATGTCAGATTCCCTTAAAGAAGTTGGTATCATCGTTGGTGAAGCAAGCCCAACTGAGTTCTATTTCAGTTCGAAACCCGATGATATGCCGCCGAGATGGGAATACGTCGTAGTTTTTTCCTTAGAAGATGTTGATGGTAGTTTAAAGGAAGTTCCCGTTGTGGCACAGGTGCAAGGAGTGGCTTCTGCGAGTCGGGTGCTGACAAAGGAGCTCGACTTTGATATCGTGAAGAAGATAATCGAGTCCGGAATCGCAGACAGGAGAGTTTGGGGTAAAGCTAGAATCCTTGGGTATCTTACGGATACAGGTGAAGTTTTGCAACCCCGAAGAGCATTAATGCCTGGAAAAGCTGTTTATCAGGCCCCAAGAGAGATATTGCAAAAATTTTACTCTTTCCCAGAGGACGAGGCAATCCAGATCGGAAACCTTATCACAAGGACCGATGTCCCAGTCTACCTATCTTTAAAAGGTTTCAGGAGACACCTCGCAATTATAGCGCAAACAGGGGCCGGAAAAAGCTATTTCGCTGGCATATTGGCTGAAGAACTACTCGCAAAAGGTGCAACGATTGTAATGTTGGATCCCCATGCGGATTACGTTTTTCTATCGAAGACAAAAGATGGGAAGAGACACGAGCTTTCAGACCACATCATCGTTTTCAGAAACCCCGCAAGCACAGGGAGGTATTCTGATAAAGACGTTGGTAGATTAGAGCGATACGAGCTGTGTTTTTCAGATCTCGACTTGGAAGAGATATGCCTAATTGCAAAGATAGGCGAACGCTACACGAACATTCGAAACAGTCTCGAAAAGGCAATAGAGATCGTGAAAAGTAAAAAAAGCATTTTTTCGCCCGAAGATGTTTTAAAAGAATTGGAAAATGCGGATTGGGCAGAAGATAGGAGCGAAAAACTTGGGGCTCGCTTAGCGCAGAAATACATTAAAAGAGTAATCGGAATGAAGGTCTTTACGAACGTTTCCACTTCTATCGACAAAATTCTCAACCCGATGCAGTTATCAGTCGTGGACCTCTCTGGATTAGAAGATGAGGTAGCAGATTACATCGCATACAAGATCCTTTCGGAGATTTACGAGAAGGTGTCGAGCGGGGAGTTCAGATATCCGGTGTTCATTTTTGTGGAAGAAGCGCATCGCTTTATACCACCAGATAGAAGAACGTACTCGAGTGGAGTTATCAGAAAAATCGCTGCTGAAGGGAGAAAGTTTGGCATCTTCTTGATCCTCATAACCCAGCGTCCTTCTAAGGTTCACTCAGACGCCTTAAGCCAGTGCAATACTCAGATAATAATGCGTATCACAAATCCAGAAGACCAGAAGGCGGTTTCTACGAGTTCCGAGCGCATGAGTCGTGATCTCTTAGAAGATTTACCCGGACTCAACGTAGGGGAAGCGGTGATCGTTGGCGAGATGACAAGAGCTCCAGTGATGGTGAAGGTTAAAAAACGCAGAACAAAAGAGGGTGGAGCTGACATAGACATCTTGGAAAAACTGAGGGAAGCCTCGGCAACGAGGAAGAGAGGAGAAGACGTCCATAGTCTAAGAAAAGAGTTGAAGGGACTTTACACCTGAGCTCGAAAGATTTAAAAAAGTAAATAAAAAATATTATCATGGTTCGAGTAGCTCATTTTGCAGATACGCATCTTGGATTTCGCCAATACAATCTCGAAGAGCGAGAACAGGATTTTTACGAGGTTATGGACGAAATAGCGGAGAAGATAATCGAAGAGCGAGCGGAGATCGTTATCCACAGTGGTGACCTTTTTGATTCACCAAAACCTCCAGCTCAGGCGTATTACGCTTTTAAGAAGTTTCTTAACAAGCTCGAAGGCAAGGCAAAGGTCTTCGCCGTATTAGGTGATCACGACACCCCTAAGCGCAGAGGAATGCCCCCGCATAAGGTTTTCGACGACAGAATACGTATTTTAGGTCTTGCAAGCGGAGAACATCAAACGCTGAATTTGAAAGGAGAAGAAGTTTTTATCGCTGGTATATCTCACTTCGGGCGTCGATACAGAGATTTGCTGATCGAAGAACTGAAAAAACTAGAAACACTTGCCTCTAAGAGTCCTATCTCCATATTGGCTCTGCATCAAGCTATTGACAAGTTCTTTTCCCTTGAAGAAGTCTATGAGCTTAGAATGGATGAAATACCAAGGAATTTCAAATACTACGCAATGGGACATCTGCACAGCAGGGTGCTGGCATCTTTTGGAAATGGAACGCTCGCATACTCTGGTTCAACTGAGATCATCAGAAGCGATGAAATCGCTGACTGGGAAAAAAGCGGAAAGGGGTTCTACATTGTGGACATAGGCAAAGAGGACGTTGGCATCGAAAAAGTGAACCTTGAAAGAATTAGACCTCAGCTCAGGGTTAAGTTTGGCTATGAAAACTTTGAAGAGGAGCTTGAGAAGTTCTTAGACACTATGGAGGATTACAAAAAGCCCCCAATCGTGCACGTGACCGTTGAAGGTAGAGAAGTTGATAGACAAGAAGTTCAACAAGTTTTGAACCAGCTTTTGACTAAAAGAGTTCTGCATTTTCGCTCGAAGATCGTTGAAAAGACTGAAAGGAAGTTTGTCGAGATGAAAACTGGAGAGATGAACATCCGGACACTTCTAAGAGAGTATTTTGGGAATGAGAAAATATCTGAGCTCGCTTATGAGCTATTTAGGGTTCTAAGAGCTGGAGACATTGAGGAAGCGAAGAGGATTACAGAGGATTACTTGAGGGGGTTGATGCAGAATGAAGCTGAAAAAAGTCTGCCTTGAGGATTTTATTTCACACAGATACACTGAAGTTGAGTTCGAGTATGGGATCAACGTCGTCATCGGACCAAATGGAGCCGGTAAAACCTCGATCTTGGATGCCATCAGCTTTGGGCTTTTTAACATTCATAGTAGGGGGAAAAATGAGAACCTCATCCGTAAAGGCGCTGAAAAAGCGAAAGTTGTGGTTGAGTTCAGCGAAGGTGGTTTGGATTACGCTGTTGAAGTGGAGATAGACCAAAAGAAGAAACAAGTCAGGGGAGTGCTTTTCAGAATACAGAATGGCGAGAGAACGATCTTGGCAAAAGGTGGAAGTAGAGTTATAACGTCTGAAATCGAGAAAATTCTTGGTATGGATGGATTTCTTTTCCAACAGTCCATTTATGTCCAGCAAGGAGAGATCGAGAGACTTATTACAACAAGACCAGCTGAGAGGAAAGAAATAATCTCGAAACTGCTCGGGATAGACGACCTTGAGAAAGCATACTCGAACATGAAGGAGCTTTTAAGTGATTACGAGAAAGTTGCATCAACGCTAAGGGGTGAGCTGAAAAGAAAGCAAGAGGTTGAAAACAAGCTCCGAATTTTGACTTTGGAGATCGAGAATCTGAGAACCCAGATGAATTCAAATAGAGATAAGCTGGTCGAGATAAATTCTGCGCTGGAGAGACTGAAATCGAAGTTGGAAGAGTTCGATCAGAAACTTGAGAGGTTCAAAGAGCTGAATCCCCAGAAAGCTGCTTTGGAAGAGAGAGTTGCAAGCTTGAACGATAACTTGGAAAGAAAGAGAGAAGAGTTGAGGGAAGCCGAGATCGCACACTCAAAAATAGAGGAGCTGAAAGAAGAAGTTGCCAAGATTCCAATTTTGGAGAGTTATTTAGAGCTATACCAAAAAATAGGTGAGAAGGAGAGAGAAAGAAGTTTAGAAAGCAGAGATCTTCAGAAGATCAAAGAACTGGAAGAAACGATAAAGAGGAACGAGATACTTCATAGGGCTTATCTTGAAAAAAGTGAGCTCTCGAAACAAAAAATGGAGGAGAGGAGAAAATACGAAGGTTTAGAAGGAAAAATCACGACCTTGGAATCAGAATTTGAGAAAGAGAAGAAGAAACTGGGTAAAAAGTCAGAAGAACTGTCAAGAAAATTGGAAGAATGCTCGAAAATCTTGGGAGAAGATGTGACTCTGGAGAATCTCGAATTGGTTTCAGCGAATAAAAAAGAAGAGCTCGAGCGAATGAAGAACGAACTGGATACGAAAACGGACCTTATAAATAAAGAACTTGGTGCAATCCAAAAGCACATTGAGGAAGTTCAATTTAAGCTGTCTAAGATATCAGAGGCAAAAGTTTGCCCACTTTGCGGGCGAGAGCTAACGCCTGAGCATAGGAAAAGGCTTCAAGAAGAGTTCAAAGATTTACTGCGAGAAAGCAATGAAAAAATAAAGGACCTTGAGGAAGAGCTTGGAAGAGTATCTACAGAAAGAAAAGATTGCGATAGAATTCTTAAAAAATTGGCTTCGATCGACGCAGAGGGAATTAAGGAGCTCGGAAAAGAGATCTTGGACTTGAACATCTCCATTGCCCAGAAGTCAAGGGAAATAGAAAAGTTGAGAGAGGATGTGGTGAAATTAAAGAAGGTCGATGAAGAAATTGCTGTGCTTGAAAAGGAATTGAAGAAACTTGAAGAAGCACACAGGGAGTATGAAGTGGCGAAGCAAGGAATTGCCAAATGGCCACCTTTGGATGAAGTTGAGGCTAAGCTCAGAAGAATTTGCGAGGAGATCGATGCAATCCAGAGAGAACTGGAAGATTTGACGAGAAAACTTGGATACAAACCCGAAGATCCCAAAAAAGAACTTAATGAACTTCGAAGAAAGAAAGAGGAGTTCGACAAAAACGAGACAATAGCAAAGAAGAGAGACTCCATACTTTCTGAGGTTCAAAATCTGGAAAAAGAGTTGTCGAAGGCTAAAGGCGACCTTAAAAAGATTTTAAGTGAGATAGAAGAACTCAAATACGATGAAAAAGCCCATAGGAAGATTAGAGAAGATCTCGAGAGGAAAATGCAAGAGAGAAGCGAATTGGAGAAGGAGATCGTTAGATTACAGACAGAAATCCAGAGCAAGGAGGGAGAGATGAGTAGATGTGAGAGCGAAGTAAAAAAGCTTGTAGAGAAGGAAAAAGAGTTGAAGGTAGTTGAGGACTTCATTAAAATCTTGGAGAAAATTAGGGGTGCTTTTCACAAAGACGGGATCCAGCGAATAATCAGGGCCCGAGCAAAGCCTTTGTTGGAGAACTACACTCGCGAGTTTTTTGAGAGGTTCAACTTGGAGTTCTCTGACGTTCAGATGGACGACGACTACAACGTATCTGTAATCGGAGCCCTCGGCACACAAACGATAGATCAGATAAGCGGTGGCGAGAGAGTTGCGCTTGCGATAGCCCTAAGATTGGCCATAGCCAGAGTTCTATCAGATAAGGTCGAAACTATAATCATGGACGAGCCAACGACACATTTAGACGAAGAAAGACGCAGAGAGCTTGTAAACATATTAAATTCCTTCTTCAGAGAAGGTAGCAGAATTTTCCCGCAGATGATCGTGATAACGCATCATGGTGAAATAGAAGAAGTTGCAGACGTTGTATACAGCGTAAAGAAGAAAGAGGGTTACTCAGTGGTTGAGTCAAAACTCTAATTTTTATGAATCCAAGAATCGTGAGCGCACGCTGAGCTTAATTCCATACTAAGAAGCTAGAGAGTTCTGCGAGGTGATTGAATTGAGAAAATCGATAGAATCTTTGTCTATGGAAACTGGGCAGGACAGAATTTTCTCCAATTTAGTTAACAAAGGGATTAGGGGTTATTTTGGAAAGGGAATCAAAGCGAGAGTTTGTCCGTCAGAGGGCTTTCAATGGGGAAAAAGTTGATCCCTATGAAGGAAGCGAAGAATTCTTTTGCAACCTCTCACCACCTAACGCTCTTCGGCTTTGAATATGAAGAAGAGACGAGTTTAAAAACACATTGCAGTAGATTGACAAATCTACCATTGTCATTCCTATCTTGGATTTCTTGCGACTCAGTTAAAAAATAGAAACTACAAGCTTAGGCAGAAAGACTGAGCAATCGCCGAATCTCATCGAAGTGCTTTTTATGCAGACCGCTTAATCTTTTAGAGTCTTAGAGGGGCTTAGAACTGAGTTACTCTGGAGTAGAGATTTGGAAATTTACTTAAAAAAGATGCGAGGGAGGAAGGATCAAGGGCCCCCTCGCCTCCAACTTCGACCCTGAGCCCAGAACTACTCAGTTCTCCGACTGCTCTTTTTACGTATTTCAAAAAACTCTCTCCTACACTACTGGATTATCGAAACGTCTGCGACGATCGTAAACGTAGTATTGATTGATTAATAAATGCGAGTTCAACGAGCGATCTTTT
>JBKBUO010000063.1:0-7353 GCA_046290005.1 Archaeoglobaceae archaeon
TTGTAATCCTTACCGATTCGATGTCTTTCACGTAGCCATCTACAACAGCTTTTTTGAAGTTCTCTCTGCATTTTTCAACAAGTTCTTCGGGTAGAAGGATACTGAAAGGTTTTCCAACGACCTCTTCCGCCTTGTATCCAAACATAATCTCTGCGCCTTTGTTCCATAAAACCACTCTTGAATCGAGGTCAAGGATGACTATTGCATCTATAGAATGCTCGAAAACTGCCTTAAGCCATGCAAACTCCTTTTCTATCTTCTTTCTCTTTTCTATGTTTCTTGCAACGAAAAATCTGTCAAAAGATTTTAGATCGACGTTAACGATCCCATTCTTCCCCTTTACTTCGCACTCAGAGTTTGGTTTAAAATCTATAAACACGTCCTCAACTCTCTTGCCAACGATCTCGGCATCTTTAAAGCCGGGAACTCTTTCTGCAAAATTCGAAGCCTTTATGATTCCATTCTCAACCTCGAAGATCCAGCAGTCGAAATCACGAATTACGTTGCGCAGAGAGTTTAGCGTATCGCTTAGGTTTTCCGATTTATCCAACAACTTCTCGACGGAGAGCTTTATTTCCTCGAGTTCGTCTTTCCTTTGCACAAGGTAGTTCTTTTCCAAAAGAAGTTCACGAATTTCTATGAATTGTCCGAGGATCTTTCCGAAAGCAAAAACTCCGA
The DNA here is from genome assembly GCA_046290005.1 of Archaeoglobaceae archaeon. GTDB lineage: Archaea > Halobacteriota > Archaeoglobi > Archaeoglobales > Archaeoglobaceae > WYZ-LMO2. The sequence continues at coordinate 679 of JBKBUO010000063.1, forward strand.
TTCCAAAGGAGACGATTACGACGTATACGAGGAAAGAAAGGGGTAAGTTGAACAGAAACACAAAAGATGTAAGAAAGATTGAAAGAGCACTCGTGATTAAAAGTAGAAGTGTAGTCCTTTGGATCATATCAATCCACCTCCGAGAACTATCAGAAACACAATTAAGGAAATCAGAATCCCCGAAAGAACTGCGAAAGCGGGCTTAAAACCTGAGCGATATATGTCCCTCAGTTCTACGTTGATCCCTATTCCAGCCAATGCGGAGGCGAATAGAATTGTCGACGCACTCTTTAAAGTAGAGACGCTGTCACCAAAATAGGAGCTTAGAAATGCGGTTGTCACAAAGGCTACGATGAACCAAGGAACGTAAAATCTCTTTTCTGAGTATAGGAAGGAGAGTATGAACGCAACGATCGCAATCATCGCAATCCTTATTGCTTTAACACTCAAAGCTCTTGCAACCTCCTCTTCCCCAAAAACCGATGTTGCGATCTTTACAAGCCCAGTTTGTGGTAAGGTGGAGCCAGCGAGTAAATAGAACTTGTTAGGAAAGAGACTTTTCGCTATGGGCGGGTAGAGAATCGTGCAGAGAAGACCAACTACTGTGATCGCGATGATCGCAGTGGAGAATTCTCCCTTCTTTGGTTTTACTATGGTAGATGCTATCGCTATAGCTGAGAGACCACATATCCCGCTACCACAGGAAAGGAGGATCGAGAGCTCTTTGCTGTTTCCTAATTTTCTTGAAATTGCGAAGACTGAAGCGAAGATGATGGAAGCCAAAAGCAGAGTCAATGCGACTTTTTCGATCTCCATCGCAGTTATGGGCATGTAGATGTTGAAACCGTAAAGGGCTATGGAAATGGGCAACAGAACTCGTAAAACGTTGTTAACGGCTCTTTTCACTTCTTTTTCCAAAAAGTAACCAGTAGAGATCCCAAGGATGAAGGCTGCAAAGAGTGTATCAAGTCCGGGGTCAAGGTAGTTCACGGAGAATCCTATGGATCCAAGTAGCAAGAGAAATACGAAAACCCTGAGCTCTAAGCCCTTGCTGAGTTCCCACAGTTTGGCGGTTGTGATCCACCGCATGTTTTATAATCCACGTAAAATTTAAAAATTTAATCGCAAGGCTTGTTAGCTTGTATCTAATACTTTCTCTGAAAACTCCAAAGTGATTGCAAACTATACACTTTGTCTCGCGATGTAGCTGATGGTGTCCATAGCTATTACTAAGAGCAGAGTAAAGGCTACGAATGTCATTGTAGCTTGGTAGTCGAGAAGACTCAGGTAATGGACAATGTGATATCCAATCCCACCCGCTCCCACGAAGCCCAAGATAGTTGCAGTTCTTACGTTGTATTCTACCATGAACAAAGCGTTGCTTAGGATATGTTTTTTGGTATGGGAATAAAGTGCGAACGCCAGCGGTAATCCGGTTAGTCCAATGACCTTTAGCGAACTAAGAAATTCTCTATTGGTTGCCTCAAGTGATTCATAGAAAAATTTCACCAGATATCCTGATGTGTAGAGGATGAGGGCAAGTGCCCCAGCTTTAGGACCTGGACCTATGAGTATGACGAAAACTATAGCCCACAGTATGGCTGGGACAGTCCTTATTGCGTTAGAAAACATCCTAAATATAAACGCTACTCTCGGCGAAACGATTAATGGACTAGCTAAAGGCGCAAGCATGTATGCTATCAATACTCCTCCAGAAACGCCTATGGCGGACATTGTTAGAGTTTCGTACAATGCTAACAAGGCATCGTTGGTGAGATCCCATCTAAAACCCAACTCTGGTATGAATTTTAAGAAGTTCTCTCCTGCTTTAGCCCAAAGGATCGGGTCTATGAGTCCTAAGTGATACGATAAGACTACTGTTATAATAACTACAGTTGTTAAGACTCTCAATTGATCTCCCTCAGGCTGGAGTTCTCTAAGAGATAGATCTTGTCAAAATACTTGAAGGTGAGCTCTCTATCGTGTGTGACGGATATGATAGTCAAGCCCCTACGTTTGAGGTCTACCATGAGCTTCACTATTTTCTCTGCAGTCTCAAAGTCCAGATTTGATACCGGCTCGTCTGCAAGTAGGAGACTTGCTTTTTGAAAAATAGCCCGGGCTATCACAACTCTCTGCTTCTCACCCCCGCTAAGCTTTTCGACTTTATTTTTATACTTACCATTCAAACCAACTGTCTTCAAAGCCTCTATCGCTTCTCTTACGTCACTCCCACTCCAAAGACCACTTAGGAATCTCAAGGTTTTTATTGGAGCTCTGGCTAATAAAACGTTGTAGAGAGCAGATTCGCAGTCAACCAATCCTAGGCTCTGGGGTATATAGGCAATCTTTCCCTTGAGATCTCTAAGACCATTTTTCTGCAGATCTTGTCCCAACACTCTCACATGACCTTTCTCAGGCGTTAACAAGCCTGCGATGATCTTGAGAAGAGTCGTCTTTCCGGCTCCACTCTTACCCATTATCGCCACAGATTCTCGGTATTCAACTTTGAGATCTACCCCACTAAGGATCTTGGTTGATGCATGAGCGAACGATACATCCCTGAGCTCTACCGCATAGTCGACTGACACAATTTACCACCTCACTTGCCTCTGAGATACTTTTCCTTTAAACCCGTGTTTTCCAAGGCATTCATAAGGGGTTTAAGGTGTTCCTCTGCACTCTTCTCTTCAAACCTGACGAAGATCGCTGATACGAACTTTCTCATGAGCTCCGGTCTTTCATTGAGCTCTAGAAGAGCATGCTTGATCTTGTCTCTGAGATCCTTTGGGATGTTCTTTGATACTAACACTACGTGCGCGGGAATAGGACCTTGTCTCTCCAAGACTCTGCTGTTGTTCATAGCCTCCCAATAGAGGCTGACAGGGACATCTCCTGCCATCACTGTTACATCCACATGCCCCTTCTTTAACGCTTCCCAGCAAGCAGCGTAACTACCAGCAAACACAACTTCACCAAAAAACTGCTCGGGATCCGCTACTGGCTTTACGTATCCAAGCTCTACCAACCTATGCATTGGGAATATATAACCTGAAGTCGACAGTTCGCTGGGGAAACACGCTTTTTTGCCTTCAAGCTCTTCTATGCTTTTATACGGCGAATCTTTGAGCACTATCCAGTAGGAGTAATAGTATGGGGCAGTAGTTCTTGTATCGTCTATCACGACATCTCTCACTTCCACTAACAGCATCTCTACGTCTGCTGTGTAAAGAGCTAGGGTGGCTGGTAGCGCTCCTACACCCAACGCCACATGTGCGTGCCCAAATCTCAAAGATTCCACTATAACTGCGGTGCTCGTCGGGAAATACAACTCTACGTCGACACCAACTGTGGACTCCAAGAATGATTCGAGTTCCTTAGCTTCCACCTCAACTCTATCCCTGGGCATTGGGTTCACGACGATAACGATCTTTTCCAGGCTACCTGTGGGCTTTGATAAATAGCTATAGCTCAAAATACCCACACCCGCTGTTAAGATTACGATAGTCGCTATTGCTGCTATCACGGATTTTCTGACTTTGCTCACACAACCACCCCGGTAGATTTAGGTTTACCTAATTTAGGTTAGCCTAAAATATATAAACGTTTCGCTTCTCCACAACCGAGCGATTTTGAAGAGAAATGATAATTTTTTAAAAGTTAAATAAAGTCCTCAACCTTATTCAGCAATTTTGAGAGAAGCGTTGAGATACATGAATGGTGTGTCGAGCAGAGCGACAACGAATTTTATTGTATAAGATGTTATAAAGATCTCGAAGATTCCCTTCCAGCCAAGAACTGCGAGAAACTCTGGATTGAAGACGACGAAGAAGAGCAGTGTGAACGTGACATTGTCTATGAACTGCGATACCATCGTCGAAGCGTTGTTTCTTAGCCATAGAAATCTTCCCCTTGTTCTCTTCTTCCACATTTCAAATGCCCAGACGTCGTGGAGCTGTGAAATGATGTATGCTGTCAAACTCGCAACCATCGCAGATGGCATGAACTGAAAAACCTGAGCCATCGCTGGACTTATGGTATCGCTCTCGTGTGGCTCAAATAGGATCGTTAACTGCATTATGATCGTTGCGGATATCATCACAAAGAAGCCCAATAACACCGCCTTTCTTGCTTCCCTCACACCATAGCGTTCCGTCAATATGTCAGTTGCGAGGAAAATTGAACCGTAGATTACGTTCCCCATTGCAGTGACGAGCCCAAAGACTTCGATAATCTTCGCGACTTGGATATTTGCTATCACAACTGAAATCGCCACCCAAGCGAAGAGCCCAGGTTTGCCAAAGAACTTGTGCGCAAGGGTTATGCCAAAGAAACAAAAGAGGAGGAGAAGAAAGCCGAGGATTTCGTTCAACATACTACGAACACCACACTGTTCTGCGTGTCTATCTTTTCAGCCTCCAACCCCTCGACAACCCTTCTAACCTCGAAGTCAAACCACTCTGGTTTTAGCGTTATCTTTTCGCCGTTTAGATTGACCTCCACTGGTTCCCTCAACAGCTTAGCTTTATCTTCTTGACTTAGCGATTCTACGATCTTCAAGACTTGTTTCGCCTTTTCTTTTAGACTTGGACCAATTATCGCAAACTTTGGCTTTATCTTCGTTATCTCATCTCTTATCGCTGGCATCTCTTTTGTTATCTCAATTTCGGAGTTCGTTGCAAAGCTTAAGTCAAGAGCATCGAGTTCGAGGGTTGTGAAGATTATTACCTTCTTAAGTGGTGCGTTCAAAGCAAGTCCCTTGTCGTGCTTCAACTTCCTTATCGCAGAAAGAATTTCTTTCATCTCTTCTCCCGCCTTCTCCGCTTCTTCGTCGATGAACTCTTTCTCGACTTCAGGATATTTCTGTAGATGAATACTACCACTTCTGAACTTGCTCCAGATCTCTTCGGTTATGAAAGGTGTGATTGGGGCGAGAAGCCTTAGGACTCTGTCGAGCACGTATTCAAGTGTGAACTTCGCAGGTTCCGCTTCTTTTCCAGAGTAAAGTCTACCTTTGACGAGCTCTATGTAGTTGTCCGCAAGCTCATACCAGACAAAGCTCCTTATGGCTTTGAGCGCTTCATCGAATCTGTAGCGATCCATAGCATCGCGGACAAAAGCTATGAGCTTGTTGAGCTTTGATATTATCCATCTGTCTGCAGCTCTCAAGTTATCCGCTTTTCCATTGCCAATGTGCATGAGCGCAAATCTTGCAATACTCCACAGCTTTTGTTGGAATCTGCTTGAAGCAACGACTTCTCTCCAGCTAAAGATCAAGTCTTCACCAATAACTCCGCTTGCAGCCCATTGACGAAGCGCATCCGCGCCGTATTTTTCGATCACTTCTTCTGGGCTTATCACGTTACCTATGCTCTTGCTCATCTTTCTGCCATCTTCCCCAAACACTATGCCGTTGATCACGATCTCTTTCCACGGGATCTCGTTCATCAGCTCCATGGAGCGCAGAATTGTGTAAAAGGCCCACGTCCTTATGATGTCGTGCCCCTGTGGGCGGAGCGAAACCGGGAATTCCTCCGTATTAGGCCAGTTTACTATGACTAATGGGGTTATGCTTGAATCCATCCAAGTGTCGAGCACGTCTTTTTCTCCTTCTAAATCATCGCTACCGCAGTCGCAGCGCTTCTTTGGTTTTTCTTTTGTTGGATCTACTGGTAGCCAATCTTCTTCTGCAACCATTATTTTTCCGCATTTCTTACAATACCAAACTGGAATCGGAGTTGCGAAAACCCTTTGCCTACTTATGACCCAATCCCATTCCATCGATTCGACCCAACTTTTCAAGCGTTCGAACATGAAATCTGGGACCCATTTGATCTTCTGCGCCATCTCGAGCACTTTTTCCTTATCAACCCTAACAAACCACTGCTCCGCTGGAAATATCTCCACCGGAGTTTTGCAACGCCAGCAAACGCCAATGCTGTGATCTATCTCCACTTGCTTCAGCAGTCTACCCTCTTTTCTGAAATCCTCGATTATCTTCTCTCTCGCTTCAGCTATCTTTAGTCCCTTGTATTTCTCCGCAAGCTCGTTCAAAGTTCCGTCGCGATTTATTACAATTCTCATCTCAAGCTTATGCTTCTTCCACCACTTCACGTCTTGTCGATCGCCAAAGGTGCAGATCATCACGATTCCCGTGCCAAAGCTCGGATCGACCGCTTCATCTGGGATTATCTCCACTTCCTTTTCTGAAATTGGAACCTTGACCCTTTTTCCAACGAGGTTCGAATATCTTTGATCTTCTGGATTAACCGCTAAAGCTACACAAGCGGGAATTAGCTCTGGGCGAGTCGTTGCAATCACAACTTCGTCGGAAAACTTTATGAAGTTCAGCTTCGTCTTTCCCTTCTTATGCTCGATTTCCGCAAGCGCTATAGTCGTTTCACACCTTGGGCAGATGACCACTGGATGATACCCACGGTAAATCGAATTGTTTTTGAACATCCTAACAAAAGAGAGCTGAGTCTTAGCGTAGTATTCTGGATACATCGTGATGTATTCCTTGCTCCAGTCTATGCCGAAACCCAACCTTTTAGCGGTCTCGCGCATCTTTTCTATGTTTTCTTCCGTGAACTTAACGCAGAGTTCTCTGAACTTTTCTCTGTCGATCTCGTTCTTCCTTATCCCATACTTTTCTTCCACCTTCACCTCTGTGGG